>NZ_JBQLIA010000006.1:0-147599 GCF_056034345.1 Marinococcus sp. LNSP9103-4
AACGACGACAGCAGCGGGGACAGTGACAGCAGTGTCCTGAAGAACGGTGTGCGCAGCCCTGAAGCCCAAGCGATGAAAGAGAAGCTCTACACGCTCGGCTACCTCGACATTGCGGAGCCAAACGAAAACTTCGGCTCCCAGACCGAAACCGCCGTGAAAGAATTCCAGCGCGACCATGGCCTGACTGTCAATGGAATAGCCGGAACATCCACACTTTCAAAGTTAAAAGAAGCTCTGGAGGCTGAAATGAACGAGTCTATTCCATCCCCATTCACTTCTGTGCTGAGACAGGGAGACAGCAGTGACAGTGTCATCATGCTGAAGCAGTACTTGGAGGCTGCCGGCTACAGCACTAACAAATCGAGCACCTACGATCAGCTAACCGCTGATCAGGTAAAAGCATATCAATCTGCCAACGGACTTTCTGTAAGCGGGGCTGCAAACGGCCAGACCTTAAGCTCCCTCGTTGAGAAGCGGGGCACCACATACGTTTTCTCCGGTAAAGAGCGCTTCGGCCACGGTGTCGGTATGACTCAATGGGGCGCTTATGGCATGGCCCAGCAAGGATACAGCTACGATGAAATCTTAAAGCATTATTATACCGGCATCGACGTAGTGAACAGCGAAAGCTATAAAAATAAAACGATGCGTGTACTGCTTGGAGACACCAAGAAAAATACTGCTGACATTGAAAGCTCTTCTGCTTACAGCATTGTGACAACGAATGGAAATAAACTGTTCGAGGGCATCTCGGGCTCCACTACCGTCACATACGGTTCAGGTGGAAACGGAACGTATACCGTTAAAAATGAAGGCACAGAGAAAACGACCTCTGACCCGATTTACGCAGTCAGTGCAAACAATGGTACGATTGAATACGACGATGTTACCTATAAGGGGGAAATTCATTTTTCCAAAAGCCTAGTAGACGGCAAATACACGAGCAACTGGGTGATGGACGTCGTTAACCACGTGAATATCGATACGTATCTTGAAGGCGTCGTGCCATATGAAATGTACACCAGCTGGAACGAACCGGACGCATACAAAGCCCAGGCGGTTGCGGCCCGCTCGTATGCAATAACAAAAATGAAGACCTCCGGCACCTTCGATGTATACAACGATACCCGCTCACAGGTTTACCACGGCGTACCTACCGGCTCCCATAGCAGTCCGACGATTCTAAACGCCATACAATCCACGAGCGGACAGGCCATTCACTACAACGGCCGGCTAGTGGAAGGCGTCTACTCCGCCTCTGCGAGCGGTCATACTGTGGATGCTGCGGACGTATGGGGGAATAATGTTGGCTACCTGATCGGCGTTCCGGATCCTTACGATCCGTCAAAGTATAATCAGGTGAGCTGGACCGAGTCCTTCTCGTTAAAAGATCTCTCGGCTGTTGAGTATTTCAAAAATGAAAACAAAGGCGATGTGCTTGCCTTGCAGCCAACTATAAAAAATGAACGTCTTCAAAGCATTGATGTGATCATGGCCAAGGGAACCATCACTCTTACTGGTGATCAGTTCCGAAGCGCCGTTGACTCCAATGCAATGAAATCGAACATTTTAAGCATCGAGGAAATTAACTAAAGACAGCAAAAAGGGAGCCTCTCTATGAAGAGAAGCTCCCTTTTACTTTTCTTTCAAAAATGCTTTGATTTTTCTTCGAGCTGCCTACAACTCAATTTAACAACGCACAGAAATTTTTTCTAAAATTAAATTATTATTCACTACATTATTGATTTTTTTGGTAGTTCAAGCATTTTCCCTATTTCCGCATTCCATTCTGCTGGATAAAAACTGCCAAACCCACTTTGCGGATAAAAAGTCATTTCTCCGAAAAATATATTATCATTTATATAATATAAATCAACTCTTACAAAAGGAATATTGGCAGCTAAAGCTTCAACTAATTCAATCATTTTTTCATATTTTTCTGGTTTCGAATGTTTTATTTTGGAAGCTGGCAGTGGTCTTAAGCCATTAAATGGCATGTGGTTCCACTCCCGATCATAAAAATCAATTGTTTCTTGTTGTCCCCGGCCACGTATAACTTGGCAATAAGCAGCTTTCCCATTAAAGCAATAGAACTTATAATCAGTTAACCCGCCATTGGAGTTCTTTTCTTCAAGATATTTCTCACATAAAATTCTTGGTTGAATTTTTTTGTAAGGTTCTGCTCTCCCGTACCAATACCAATTTCTTTTCATCCAATAATAAAGCTGGTTTTTCGTTTCTTCAACATCAAGTTCGTTTTTATTTTTGCAGATAATATTGGACCCAGACCCGTGGGTGCATTTCAATACGAATTGATTAGGTAAATTTTCCCAATCAATAGCTTCAACACTATCATAAACACTATGAAGTGGAATCAAATACTTTTCTCCAATTTTTTCCTTCACATAGTAACGCACTTTATATTTATCGACACAATGCGTATAAAAATCACGTTGATCATAAAGCTTTAACCATTGAAGTTTATCATTGAAAGTTCGCGGCCGCTTTAAATTTAATTTTTTCCCTGTTTTAAGATAGTACTGGATTATTAAATACGTTCGGTCTGATAAGAAATTTGTAGGTAAACGCTTGAAAACAGATTCCAGGACCTTGCGAAACTTTGTTAATATATTTAATAATTTTTTTGAGATCGAAACGATGTTTATCAGCACCTTTTTTATTAAGACTCACTTTTATGAGAAGCATTTAAAATTCTGTGTGAAACGATATGAAGAAAAATAAAATTTATGGACATAACTATCGAATACATAGCAATGGTCAAATACGGATTAAAATTGTAAATCCATGAAATACCAAATGCTATTAACACTAATACCACCCGAAGGATATCAAGAAGCAAACGGGCTCTCTGTTTTTCCAATATTACAAATAACTTACCAGATGGAGCAAAGATAAACATAAAGAAAATCATAAAGGCAATGATACGTGCATACTCGCCGGAAGTAGTCCAGTTTTCTCCAAAAACCAGGCTAAATAACTGGGGGCCCAGAGCCACTAAAGCAATTAAAGGCAGAAGCCCAATGAGTATTAGTTTTTTAAACAGGCGATTAAATAATCGCTTTAGCTTCGAGGGATGTTCCTTCCCAATATTTGCGGCTTCCGCGTAAAACACGTTGGCTACTGATGTCCCCATTAAATTCATTGGTAATTTTACAATAGTATATGCTAACCCGTAAAAACCAACAGCTGAACTACTGAATACTGAAGTGAAGTATAAAACAGGCAGAGAAGAACTCAAAGACATTAATACAATTGAGGGCATATTGTAAAATGGAAAATTTTTATACCTTTTAAATGCCCACTTAATTTCTCTTGGATGAATTAATTTGGAGTACTCTTTATATTGCTTGCGAACTGGCGCGGATAATACACGAATTCCAGCGCTCATGCCCGCAATATGGCCGAACACTAGCCCAATTGGTCCAGCCCCTAAGGCTCCCGTGCCTACTTTAATCGTATTAGATAATATACTTTGATTAACGAGCGTTCTGGATACGTTTTTGTAATCACGCAAACGGAATGCCCATTGATTGAAAATTTTATAGAGTCCGGCTAACAACACCCCTAGTGGAATTAAAAAACGATACTGATAAAGGGTCTCGGACTTAAATATGGTTAAAAATACATCGCCGAAAATTAAAAAAACGATAGAAAGGAGGAGCACGAGCAAAGCAAGAACCAACAGACATAAGGTCAGAATATTAATTGCTTTTCGTTCGTCTTTTGCAATTGGCAAAGCCAATTCATACTTCAAAGCTCCAACGGCCAATATACTAATGATCGCTGTATAAGTTGTTAAAATACCATATTCGGTAGGCGTATAGATTCTTGTAATAACTGGGGAGAGGAGGATGTTTAAAGCCTGGGCAAATGCTGTCCCGCTCATCACCATCAAAATGCTTTTCCAGAAGTTGCTCTTTAATACTTTATTAATCATATCAATTCTCCATTGGAGTAATTTAAAGGTATGTTTTGCATTAATTCCCGTTTAAGAAACTTATAATTTCTTGTTTATTTTCTAACGCCTTTCTTTTCAATTCCTGCTTAACCTCCAATGTATCTTTATCCCAATATTCTTCTTGGATAAATTCTTTTATATTTGTTGAAATATCACCTTTTATTTGACTTAATTCATAAAAGTTCTTTTCTTTATTAATCTGCTCATAAAATCTTTTGGTTTTTTGATGCGCAGCTATTCCGAAAGTTCTAGTTCCCAAAGCGAAAGAAGTAATCCCTACATGAAGTTTAGTAGTTATGACGCCATCTAGTTGACTAAGAAAAGCACATGTGTCCCACATATTTTCATGACGATATATTAACGGCTCTTCTTTTAGTCTTTTTTTCATTTCATCTATAGCTTTTTCTTGAGGCAGTGAGTTCCTCTTGTCAGCTATGAGAACTGGTTTAATATCTTCATTTTCCAATACTTTCAAAACTGATTGCATCACATTTTCAATATTATCTTTATAAAATGAGTCATCAGGCGCTACACCAATATGTATGCCTAAGTAATATTTGGCTGTATCTTTAGCAATTATATTAGAGGCTTTCTTTATTGATTCCCGGGGAACATCTTCTTCACTCAAACTAAGCACAACGTCACCAGTGATTTTCATTTCATTGTTTTTGACACCGTATTTCTTGAGATAGTCAAATGAAGCTTCATCCCTGACCAAAACTTTTTCTGCTGAGTTACATATGTTTACAATAGAAGTTCTAGTTAAAATATTTGAAACAGGCCCTGCCCCTACGCCAGCAATCATGTATTTTTTATTATTTTTTTTAAAATTCTTCCCTGGCACATGGTGTTTCTTTCGGAAAAAATTTATACCCCACTTATATTTTTTATGGTTGGGTTCTCCAAAATATCCCCCGCCTGTGTAAATTAACTTTTCACTTTTATTCAAACATTCTTCTCCAACTGTTTCAGAAGAGGATATTTGGTCTCTATATACTTGCGACGCAAAAGGGAGGCCCACCTTTAAATTTAATTCCTGCACCCATTTCGCCTGAATACCAACAAGTAGTTCATCTCCAAAGTTTTCATTCTCATAAGCTCCGTGTAGGGAAATCATATATTTCCTTAACCTCTTTTCTTCTAAATAGTTATCGATGTAATTAATACAAAAAAATTATGTATATAGTAGTGAAAAATAACTTATTAATTTCATATTTCAAAACGACTGGCCGGAAGTAGGGGGCTCTTTTCTGCAACCGTAGCCAATTAACTTTCTATTTGCCAAGGTAAAAGGGGGAGTCGCGGTTGTGCTTTTAAACAGGGCAATTCACACATTTTCTATAACAGTAATCCCTTCGTTATAATTAATAACATAAATGAATTAAAGATTTACCCTTTTTTCTCATTTAATTGCTGATACAGATGTAAATATTTTTTCGCTACACTTTCCAAAGAGAATTTTTCATATATTACTTCTCTTGCGTTTCTTCCCATTTGCTCCCGAAGATCTTTTTCATCAATCAATTTTTGTAATTTTTCGCTTAGTAAATTTGCATTTTTAACCGGCACTAAATATCCGTTGTATTTGTCTGTGACAATATCTCTATTGCCCCCAATATCAGTAGTTATCGAAGCCAGCCCTGAAGAATTTGCTTCCAGTAACACATTAGGCAGTCCTTCAGAATAAGAAGGCAACAGAAATATATCTGATGCTTGCATGTATTCTTTAATGTTGTCTACTGAACCTCTATAAATAATATTAATAGAAGACTTCGATTTATTTATTTCTGCTATTCTGTTTTCAAGCTGAATATTTTCTAAAATAGGCCCACATAATACTATGGTGCATTTAGTGTCGTTTTCCAGCATACCTGCTGCTTCCAACAAATCTTCTATTCCTTTTCTTCTATTAATCGCCCCGGCAAAAAGTGCAATAACGCTATCTGATGGTAAATCAAGATTTTCTTTAATTTGATTTTTACGCTCTTCACTGACTGGATGAAATTTATCTACGTCCACCCCATTCGGTATTTTTACTATACTCTCTCGAACTTTAAGTGTCTTTTGAATATTATCTTTAATTTCTTCACTAATAGCCACAAATTTATCTGTGTTTTTCAGGAATTTTTGTCTGCGTCTTCTAGTAAAACGCTTAAATTTATTGATATTTTCCAGCTCTCTTGTACTTAGTTCTTCCTGGATAACTTTTACAATTATTTTTTTCCGAAATAATTTACTTGCAATATTGCCTGCTAATGCTTCCGGGCCTGCTTTTATACAATGAATTAAATTATATTTTTTCCTATTTAAAATCAGCCATAATAGTGTTCTCAAACAAAAAACATTAAAAATTACGCTGTTTTTAGAAGAGCGCTGAAAACCTAAAGGTACTACTTTTAAATTTTCACTTTCTTTTTGTTTAGAAGAATTGAAAGCAGTGAGCAGAGTAATATTTACAGAATCTTTATCCATCATAGCAGATATTACAGATTCTAACTGTTTCCCAAAACCCGAGTATTCCGGAGGGTACTTATAACAAATTATTACTATATTCTTCATTTAACAGGCCACCCACTCTTCATTATTTAAATATCAGAAGTAAATTTTCACTTAAGTAATAAAAGTTTACTTCTACAACTGAAAAATTGATAATCATCTACTTGCTTGATCGGTATCTATTTGTTTATTGGCTCTTGTCAGTTTAGTTTTAAAGATGTATGCGTATTCTGAAGACTACTGCCTGGCATCAGCACCATGTTTTCACCTTAACTTTAGTTAATAACTCCCTGAGGTTTCAAAAGTTTTTATTGTTAAGCTTCTTATAATTTAATTCAAAATAGTTTATCACTACTAGAGCTATTGCTAAGAAAAGCAAATAAGAATTCGAAAGATTAAAAGAAACGTTCCAGATTAAGAAAGAATGCAAAGCTACAAAAATACTTCCCACTACTATAAAATCTTTTTCCCAATTTTTGATCAAGGAAAGTATAAACTTCAACAACAAAAATATAATAATTATCGAAATAATTAAGCCGAATACACCCGAGCTGTAGAAAGTTTCTAAGAAAAAGTTGTGAGGGTATCCGAACTTATCGTCTGCGGCCCAAGCATTTAAACCATATCCTAAGAAGTTATCTAATGATTTATCTATATAATATTGATATACATTAATTCTTGGCTCATCTTCAATACTTGTAAATAAATCCACCATTCTCTCTGTTCTTCTTAAATCCGGAAATAAAAACCACCCTGCCACAACAATAACAATAAATCCTCCCAAAGTGCTGTACAGCCAAAGAAACTTTTGGTTTTTCCAATTATAATAAATAATATATGCAACAATTAATATCGTTGGAAAGAGTATAGGTGCTCTCCCGGAAAGCTCTGATAATGCGCCGGTATTCAGGATGATGCCTAAGAGAGCAAATGCTTTCCAACCCCATTCGTTTTTAGTGAAAAACAAAGCCACAGCTACTAATAGTCCTATGGATAAAGGAAACCCCATTACTAAGTAATTTTCTCCTAAATTGTGATTTAAATCTATAAACCCCATCAGCCTTAGTATCGATACTAAGATAGACCAAATTAAATGGAATATAAAGAATAGCTTGATTTCTTTTCTTTCCAGGGCTAAAAAAGCAGCAGAAAATGTCAGACATACACTTAAATACTTAGCTAAATCAACCATAGCTAATTCGGTATAGTTACTTACTAATCCAGAAAAGATTAGAACAATCCAGAAAAACATTAGCAGCAGCCAATAATAACCCCTGCCTTTCTGCTCAAGCAAGGGTATTTCTTTATCGGAAAGGACTTTCACAATAGCAACAGCCAAAAAACCAATCATAATTATCATATTTACCAACTCATGGTTTATGAATACAATTTTCAAACTCGGTATATTAAAAGCCAGGAACAGAAAAAAGGCTAAAATATAATTTATTAATTTGTTATTTTTTTTCATAATGGTAGCTTCCTTCCCAAGATACTGACTTCAGAATAAACCGAGAAACTTTTTCTTATTTCTGATCTTTAACGGTTCGTCGAGCAGCGGATCTTTATTTTCGATAATACGCTCGGCGTTTTCCAAAAGGGTATCCACGTATTCCGATCCCAGATGATGATCAATATAATCATAGGCCTCCCGCAGATCAAACGGGCGCAGATCAATGTTGTGAGCATCCGTCGACACCACGTGCGTGAGGCTATGGGTTATCATGTTTTCGGCAAACTGCTTAATGCTTTTATCCATCCTCCCGGTAAAGCAGTGGGCGGTAACCTGCGTGAGTGCCCCATTTTTCACGAACTCATGCAAAAGGTCCGGCTGCTCGCGGAACGCCTTCGTCCGCTCAGGGTGTACGATGACCGGCACGTAGCCCTCCACCTGGAGTTCAAACATCAGCTGCTTGGCGTACCTTGGCACCTGAGCGCTCGAAAATTCGACAAACACGTAGCGGCTGTGATTAAGGCCAATCGAAATACCTTTTTTTAAATCATTGACCAGCTCACCGTTAATCCGGTTCTCCTGACCCGGGAGCACCTTCAGATCAATACGGGCGCTTTTCAGTGATTCGTTTACGTAATCCACCAGGTGCGGAATGTCCTGGCCGCTGTTGTCCCAGGCCCCGTTTTTATGGTGCGGTGTAGCAACAACAGTATGTATGCCGTTTAACTGCGCGGCTCTTGCCATTTCGATGCTGTCCTGAATCGTTCCGGCCCCGTCGTCAATGCCGGGGAGTATATGTGAATGCAAATCAATCATAATCATTTGCTCCTTTACGTTTTTTCCATATCAACAGCTTATCATATTTTTATAAATTTATGCATAACGCCTGAGGGGAATGGGTCACAAAAAAGCCCGGAAGACATTAGCAGGCAACGTCTTCCAGGCTCCGGGTTTTTACGGTTCATATTGTAAGCTTAATCGTTTTGATTTCATATGGTTTAAAATCGAGCGTCAGGCTGGAACCGGCGGCGAGCTTTTTTTCCGGTTCTTCGAGCAGACTGCATTCCGTGCAGGAGGAAAAATCATGGGCGCTTGTAAACGTCACTTCCCCTCGCATACCTCCATGCTCATGCAGACGAACGATAATTCCGTCATCATCCTCCGCCTGTTTTACGGCATCCACAGTAATATTGGCCGCATCCGGCTGCAGAAAACTGTATTCCTGCACTGCCATGCCCCCAGGAGCAGTGTCTGCCAGCACGTTCAGCTCCGTGGCTTCCTGAACGGTTCCACCCTCAAACCAGTCTCCTCGGTGCGGAAACAGGCTGTACGTAAAAATGTGCTCGCCCTGGTCCTGGGTCGGATCCGGTTCTATCGCTGATTTTAACAGCGTCAGCTTCATAACGTTATCTTTAATATCGTAGCCGTACTTGCAGTCATTGAGGAGGCTGACACCGTAATCCCGCTCCGAAAGGTCCGCCCATTGATGTCCCACCGTCTCAAACATCGCCTTGTCCCAGCTTGTATTCCAGTGGGTTGGGCGCTTTACATTTCCATACTGAATGTCGTAGGTCGCTTCGGTGGCACGGATCTGGACCGGAAACGCTGCTTTAAGCAGCTGCTGATGCTCGTGCCAGTCGACCGTCGTTTCAAAGTCAATTCTCCGCGAATGGCTGTACACGATGACCTTCTGATAGACCATAGAAGACTGATAGCTCCATTCCAGGGCTATTATTGCACGAAGCGGACCGTTTTCTACCAGCTCGGCTTTTTTCAGCTCAGAAACGGTGTACTGTTTTTCCTTATAAAAGATATCAATATCCCAGGCATCAAATGCAAGCGGTTTGTCCTCAAACACTTCAAGTACATTCGCCGGCCCGGCAAGCGTTTCCCTTCCGGCTTCCCTGTCATACACACTCACCAACTGCCCGTGTTCATTAAAATCAATCGTATAAAAAGGGGTCTCCAGCCGGTGGTTGTCGTATTGGAACGGCGTATCCTGCTTCTGCTGGGCAGTTCCGTTGGCATAGATGACCTTATATCCCAGTGCTGGCAGGTTCGGTACATGGACGAGCATCTCTCCGGATTCTTCTGTCTGCACCTGCAGCTGGTTTCCTGTATGGTCGGTCCAGCTGTGCTCTGCGTCCGGCACCTGAATTACTGCCCCGCGTGAGTGGGAGGCTGGATTAAATACCGTTAATTTCTCGCCGGCGGGGTCAATTTTCAGAAGCTTCGCCTTTGTTTCCTGTTCATTTTTGGCCGCGAGCTCCAGCGCTTCCGCGTATTCTTTCGTACTGTCCTCGTACACTTCTCTAATAGAGGAG
Organism: Marinococcus sp. LNSP9103-4; assembly: GCF_056034345.1. Lineage (NCBI taxonomy): Bacteria > Bacillati > Bacillota > Bacilli > Caryophanales > Bacillaceae > Marinococcus > Marinococcus sp. LNSP9103-4. The sequence continues at coordinate 10,250 of NZ_JBQLIA010000006.1, forward strand.
CCGGGGATAATATCATGGAACTGGTTGCGCAGAATGATTTTCCACCCTTCGTGAAGTCTATCCTGATGCCCGTTGCTCCATGAGCCGTTCTGAAGATAGGCAAGCGTATCGAGCCATTCTGCCCGGCGGTAACGCTGTTCGGCGATACGGTTCATTTTTTTATTGTACGCCTGGCTTGTGTACGTACCCCGGTGGTACTCCAGATACAGCTCCCCGTCCCATGTGTGGACGTACTGATCAGTTTGTTCCATCCGCTCATGGAGTCCGTCAAGATACTCATCCACCCTGCCTGTTTTTACATTCGGGAGCCCGGGCATTTCATCAAACCGGCGGATTTTTTCCAGCATGTCCCGGTTCACCCCCCCGCCTCCATCCCCATATCCGTAGGAGAGAAGCAGTTCATTATTAAAGGGGCGGTCCCGGTACTGATCCCAGATGCCCTGAATGCTTTCGGCTTCAATTTCACCATTGTAGGTATATTTATTCGATCCGTCCGGCGTCGTAATGAAATGCGCAGCAATCTCCGTCCCGTCGATCCCGCGCCAGGTGAAGGTGTCATGCGGCATCCGGTTGTACTGATTCCAGCTGATTTTGGTTGTAATAAATGTATCAATGCCTGCCTGCTTCAATATCTGCGGCAGCGCCCATGAATAGCCGAACACGTCCGGAAGCCACAAATAACGGCACCGCTTCACTCCCAGCTCCTGTTCGAGAAAACGCTGGCCGTACAGCAGCTGCCGGCTCAGGGATTCACCGGAGGGAATATTACAGTCGGCTTCGAGCCACATCGCCCCGCCGGCTTCCCAGCGGCCCTCGGCTATCCGCTGCTTAATCTGTTCGTAAATTTCCGGATAATCGTTTTTTATATACTCATACAGCTGGGGCTGGGTCTGCAGAAATTGGTATTCCGGATACTGGTCCATTAATTTCAGCACGGTGGAAAAGGAGCGTCCCGCTTTTTCCCTTGTGTGCTTCAGGCGCCAGAGCCAGGCAACATCAATATGTGTATGGCCGACGGCCCTTACCGTCAGCGGGTGTTCCTCCTGCAGGGAACCCATCTCCTCGTGCATCTGTTCGTTTGCTCGTCTCACGGAGGAATAAAACTCACTGCTTCCCGGGGTACGCCAGTCGATCTGCTTAAACGACCGGTCAAGTGCCTGCAGCAGCAGCGCCCGTTTAGCATCCCGTCCGTCGAGCACAGCTGTCGTTTCCAGAGCCGCTTCCGCTGTGTAATACAGATCATCCGCCGATTCATCCAGGCAGGAGATAAAGGCGATCTGCAGCCGGTGCTCCTGGATTTCCTGGTTTCCTTTAATTCCTTCAAGGCCTGACCAGAGCCGGAATTCCAGCGTGATTTTTTGTCCGGCAAGCCGGTTAGGGAAAAATACCTCCTTGTGATTTCCGTCCACTGCCTGCATCGGCTCCCCGTTAACATACAGCAGGGATTCAAACCCAGAGTTATGACCACCGCCCGTTTTTCCGAAGTCAAATACGCCGACGATTTTTTCCTGTTCCCATTCCCCCGGGATATCCACTTCTGCTTTCAGCCACAGGTAGCGGTCTCTTCCTTCCCAGCGGTCGCCTATAGTCATTTCTTTTGGCTCCTGCTTAGGCATGGAGTGAATAATTTCTTCTCCCGTTTCCTCCTCCACCGTCTCGAAGCGTTCGATGGGCTGCTTTCCTGTATACCGGTACTGCTTTAATTCGCTTATCCGCTGTGCTAATTTTTCTTCTGTCCAAAACATGCTTCTCATCCTCTCTGAAATAAATCCCTGCTATCCTTTAACAGCTCCGCTTGTCAGTGCTCCGACAATGTAGCGCTGCAGCAGGACGAATAAAATGACTACTGGAATAATGGACATGATGCTGCCTGCAGCAAGCAGGTGGGTCGTAATCTGTGTCTGGGTGGACTGAAGATTTACGACGCCGACCGAGACCGGGTACAGCGACGCATCATCGATCAAAATGAATGGAATGACAAACTGCGACCAGCTCTGCACAGCGACAATAATAACCACCGACACAATCCCTGGCAGGCTGACCGGAAACAGAACCCGGCTAAGCATCTGCCATTTATTGCATCCATCGATAATGGCTGCTTCATCCATATCAACCGGCACGGTATCGATATAATTTTTCAAAAACCAGGTGGTAAATGGAAGCACCACAGCAACGTATACGAGAACGACCAGCCACAGCTGGTTCAGCAGCCCCCAGCTTGCAAACAGCCGGTAAATAGGTATCGTGATCACGACCGCAGAGATCATTTGTGTCATTAAAATGGCTATCATAAGATGGTTTTTAAATTTCATCCGGTATCTTGATAAGGCAAACGCCGCCGGCACCGCGATGAGTAGTGTTAATACGACTGTGGAAGCGACAATCCGGAATGAATTCCACAAATACTGAAGTACCGGAGCTGTATCAAGCACCTCCCGGTAATTCCCGATCGCAAAGCTTGTCGGGATAATGCTTGGAGGCACCTGAAGCACCTCAAACCTCGTCTGCAGGGACAGGGAGAACACCCAGAGAAGCGGAAATAAAAAGCTGAGTACGACAAGCACATAGCTTGTATACAGCCCAATTCTTATCCAACGCTGTTTTTTCGCACCTACCATCATTTATTCCTCCCCCCTTCGGCCGAGTACCTTTAAGTACACAAGCGTCATCACTACGTTCACAACCAACAGCACTACTGCGGTCGCAGCACCTTCTCCAAGGTTAAACTCCCTGAAAATAGCGGTGTAAATACTTAAAGCGATAACCTCTGTACTATTACCCGGCCCGCCGCCTGTAAGCGCCATCACCATATCAAACGTATTGAAGGTATCGATCGAAATAATGATGAGGTTGACCAGAATAATAGGAGCGATCGCAGGGAGAATAACACTTTTCATCCGCTGCAGGGCATTTGCCCCGTCGATGACCGCCGCTTCGAGCACATCCTTCGAAACCGTTTTCAAACCTGCATACATTAAGATCATGCTGAACGCTGTCCCCCGCCATATATTCGCAAGCGTCACGGACAAAAGTGCCATGGTGGGGTCGGAAAGAAAGGAAACGGGTCCGAGGCCAACGGTACTCAGAGCATAATTGATAATGCCTGCATCTGTTTCGTTATACAGCATACCCCAGATAACCCCGATGACGACACCTGGAATTGCCCAGGCTACCAGCACGGACGTACGCACGACCACCGTCCCTCTCAAATTCATTTTCTCCCCCTGGACAATGAGAAGCGCGACGATAAATCCGGCAAATAGTTGAAAAACCACACTGAAAAATACAAAGAACGCCGTCGTGCCGATCATTGGCAGAAAACCTGGAAGCGTGAACATTCGAAGGTATGATTCCAACGTATAGTCGTACCCCACCTGAATCATATTTGCATCAGTGAAGCTCAGCCGCACTATTTGGAGAATCGGATAAAGAAACACTGCAGCCAGCACTAACAAGAGAGGGACTAGCCAAGGGTACGGTGTATCCCACATGGTCCTTCTCGGCCTCCGCTTTTTTTCCGTTTGCTGAGGGGGAATCGCTTTGTCGTATGTGCTCATTCACTCTCACCGCCTTCTCCAAAGGTGACAATCTCCCATGCATCATCGACCGCCTGCTCCGGCTCCTTACTTCCGGATATTACCTGGGAAATAGCCGTTTGCAGCTGTACCGAAATTTCATTGTATTTTGAAGATCCTGGACGGGCTTCAGCTTCTGTTTCCAGAGATGTCAGAAACTCGTCATTGAAAGCGCCAGGATTGTAGGAATCGGCTTCATAGACCGACTGCCGGGCCGGAAGCGACCCTTGAATCGAGGTGAATTCGCCCATTCCTTCTTCGCTGATAAAGGAATCCATAAGAAAATCAAAGGCGGCTTCCTTCTTTTCGGGGTCTTCTGTAAAGATCCCCCACGCCCAGCCGCCGGCGCTTGACACGGTCGGATCATCTTCTTCAATTGTCGGGAGTGAAGCTACTTCCCAGTTTTCAAAGTCGTCACCAAGTATCTCTTCTATCGTAGCCGCCTGCCAGCTTCCGCCAAGGAACATGGCCGTATCGCCGGCAGCAACCTCGCCGTTTGCATCATTTTCCTGTCCCGAGCTTGCCATGCGTTTGGAAACCGCTCCTTCTTCCTGGGCACGGTCGAGCGTCTCAAACGTACGGATCATTGCTTCTCGGTTCTTACCTTCGCCAAACGTCGGGTTCCCTTCCTCGTCCACCAGCTCGCCGCCCTGCGACCAGAATAACGGCCATAATGACGTCACCGACGTGCCTTCCCCGATTCCCAGCGGAAGAACAAGCCCTTCATAGCCTTCTTTTTGTACTTCATTGGAGACTTCAATTACTTCATCCCATGTCGACGGCGGCTCCTCAATTACTTCTTTGTTATAGTAAAGCATTCTCGTATCCGTGCTCATATACAAGCCATAAATCTTCCCGTCATCGCCCCGTAACACCTTTTCCGCAAATGGAAGGTAATCATCCGGATCGATGCCGCGCTCCTCCATTAGTTCATCCAAAGGCTGCAGATACTCCTTATAACGGTCCAGCATATAACCGTCAATCGCAGCCATGTCCGGGGCCCGGCCGGTGTTTGCCTGTTCAAGGAGTCTTGCCATCGCTTCATCAATATTGCTCGATTGAAGACTTATTTGTATATCCATATCCGGATGCTCTTTTTCAAACGACTGTACGTTTCCTGAAATATAATCTGAAGTTGCGGCTGATGGGGCTTCAGGTGAATAACCTGCTGTCGTGTACCAGGTGAGCGTCTTTTTTTCTTCGGCGCTCGGGTTTTCTCCACTGCATCCTGCCAGCCCTGCTATTACCAGCATAGATATTCCAATAGATATTGATTTTTTCATGAGGCACCGCCTCCGATCTGCAATATTTTATAACCCTGCACTTTTTAAAATGGTTTTAATAAGTAAGTAAAAGCTAAAGGCTGCAACACTAATGCAGCATTTGCTTTAAGATCAGCGAAGCGGCGCCCATAGCTTCCGCTTCCCAGCCAAATGTTGAAGATATGAATTTCATCGCATTTGCCGTTTCAGGGTAAACGCATTCCTTCACTACCTTTTCCGCTTCTTTGGCAAAGTCCGGTACAGCCGTGATCAACCTGCCGCCAATCACAACCAGCTCCGGGTTCAGAAAATTGACTTTGTCTGCAATGGCACAGCCGACGTCCTCCATGCTTTCCTGGATAATTTCCCGGGCCAGCGGGTCTTCTTTTGCGTAGCAGTCAATGAATTGGTCTATGGAATTTAAATTATTGGGCAGCGATGTTGATTCGCCTTGATGTATTCGCTCTCTGGCTTCTTTCATAATAGGAAGAATAGAGTATAAAGATTTGCCAGTCGCGTTATTTTTCGGACGAAGCCGGCTGCTGTCAAAGCCTACCTCTCCTGCCAGGTGGCTAGCTCCTCGAAAGAGCTGGCCGTTTATAATATAGCTGCTTCCTATCCCAAAATCGATCATAAAATAAAGAACATTTTCTGCTTCCCGCGCCCGGCCGTAATGCCATTCGCCGAGCAGCATACAGTTTGCATCTTTTTCCAGGATGACATCTGTTTCAAACGCTGTTTCAAATAAAGAAACAATCTGGACGTTTCTCCATAAAGGCAAATGAGGCGGCGATAAGATAATTCCTTCTGACGCGTTGATCGGCCCTGGCGAACTGATTCCTATGCCCGCCATTTCCTTCAATTGAAATTCCGGGGCAGCTGTAATTTTTTTCAGCTCATTTATCACTCTCCCGAGTACGGCTTCAGGGTCTTCCTCTAACGAAAAAGAATTTGTTTTCCGATAAACTATCTCCCCCTTTAAAGTAGTTATCACAAGCGTGACCTCTTCAACGGAAATGCTTACACCAACCAGATAGTGCCATTCAGCATCCAGGGTATATAATGTCGGTTTTCTTCCGCCGTTGGACAGCGCCTGCCCCGCTTCCTGCAGCAGGCGTGCTTTTTCCAAATCAACTAAAATATTACCTACGGAAGCTACAGTTAAGCCCGTCGTTTTAGCCATTTCCTGCTGTGTCATCGGCATTTCACTGCGATGAAGCAATTCAAATATACGCCTGCGATTTGCTGTTTTTAACATATTTGCGTTTGTTACTGTCATGATAGCCACCTATACTTTTTAAAATTGTTTTAATAAGTAATTAAATGTTAACGCTTTCATTTTAGAAAGTCAACATTTTCTTTTTTGACATGACTCTATTACAATAAAATCATCTGAATCATTGGAGTGATCGCATGGACTACCGCCAGCTCGTTTATTTTATGGAATCTGCCCGGCTCGAAAGCATAACGCGCGCCGCTGAACACCTGTACGTCACCCAGCCGACAATCAGCAAGATGCTGCGGCAGCTCGAGGAAGAATGGGGAGTAACGCTGTTTGACCGTTCGCGTAAAAAACTGACTCTTACCGATGCCGGCGCTGTCATGCTCGAGCAGGCGAAAAAAATACGTCACGCCTATCACGGACTTGAGCACGAGCTCGATGCCCTCCGCGGCTTGAAGCGCGGGCAGCTCCGCATCGGCCTGCCGCCGATCTTAAGCTCCTCCTTTTTCACCCGGGTGATCGCTCCATTTCACGAAAAGTATCCGGAGATCACCCTGCATCTTGAAGAAAACGGCTCAAAAAAAATTGAAGAGGCTCTGTTGCACGGCGACCTCGACGTCGGAGCCGTCGTCCTGCCTACCGAGGAATCGCTTTTTCATACACACCCGTTCGTCGACGAACCGCTCCAGGTCGTGCTTCCTGCCCGTCACGCGCTTGCGGCTCAGGCATCTGTCGGACTTGCCGAGCTTAACAGAGAGCGTTTTTTGCTGTTTAACCAGGATTTCTCTTTGCGCCAGCAGATTATTACTGCCTGCCGGGACATTGGATTTATGCCTAATATTCTTTCGGAAAGCTCGCAGTGGGATTTTATCGAGAAAATGGTCGTGAGCGGCCTCGGCATCACTCTCCTGCCTGAAAGTATCTGCCGGGAGCTTGGCGGCGAGGTTGTTATCCGGCCGCTTGCCGGGGAGGCGCTCCGCTGGAAGCTCGGCCTCATCTGGCACCGCAAGCATTACCTTTCGTTTATCGCTAAGGAGTGGCTCGATTTTTCCATTCCGGTGCTTTCCAAAATGAAGCAGGAGGATTAATGCATTTACCATAGATAAAGGCTATGATAATCATATTAATCATTCATTTTTATTATGGTCATGTGTGGAGTATCCTTATAAATGAAAGGAGACTTCACTATGCAGTCACGGAAAATGCGTGAAAGCCGTATCGTCAACACAGACCAGGTGCTGCTGAACGATTTAAATAACTACAATTCCCTTTTTGGCGGTGTTCTGATGAAAAAACTCGACAGCTGCGCCACGCTGTCGGCCCGACGGCATTCCCGTGCGAAGGAATGCGTTACCGCTTCGACCGATTCCATCGATTTTCTTTGCTCGATTTTCCAGACGGATTCGGTCTGCATTGAATCATTCGTTTCCTATACCGGCACAAGCTCAATGGAAATCTTCTGCAAGGTCATCGCTGAAGATATGATGAGCGGGGAACGCCGGATTGCAGCTACTGCCTTTTTAACCTTTGTCGCTCTTGGCGACCACGGCAAACCAGTGCCGGTCCCGGATATTATTCCGGAAACTGATGAAGAAAAAACGCTGTTTGAAACCGGCCAGGACCGCGAGATTGACCGGAAGCAACACCGGCAGAAAAGCAAGGAGCTCGCGAAATTCATTACCCTGGAAAAACCATGGGATGAACACGAGGAGGGTACGCAGTATGATCACGTTAACTAGTATCCAGACGCTCCGGAGCGTCGATGAAGAACGCTGCGCATTGAAGCAAAGCAAAGGAGAGCTGTATACGCTGTGGACTCATGCGGTTCAACTGACCCGGAAGCTTCAGCTCCGTTATCAAAGTCTGTGTGCGCTCCTTCAGCCGGCAGAAGAACTGCCGCCAGACGTTCAGGCGCTGCCGACTTCTGTGCGCAGTCTTTATATAGAAGAAGTGCAGAAACTTCGCACACAGGCGAACGATGAACAGCTGCAGCAGTTTATCCAGACACTTTCCTTTGAAGAGCAGGAAGCCTTATGTGCGCTGACCGCCGGGGCTACGCCGGAATCCATTAAGGGATTGAACAAATAACGAAACGAATCCAGACAATTATATTGTCTGGATTTTTTTGTAACTTCCCTGTCTTTTTAGACGACTATTATTTGTGGCAGATATCATATAATTACAGCCTATTGAACTATTGCTGAATTAACTATAAAATAAAGCAATACTACATAATTAGGCAGACAGGAGAAATGAACACATATGAAAAAAGCATTGCTTATTATTGGCGGGCTGTTTCTCGCGCTCCTTATAGCAGTCGGCATTTACGCCTGGTATCTCTACGACTCCGTGGCAGATACGGCAGAAAATATCAACGAAGGCGAAGACCGCCAGAGCAATCTCCGGGACGCGGACGTGGATATGGATTCCAGCGAGCCGATTTCCATTCTGCTTATGGGGGTCGATGCCCGAAACGGAAGTACATCCGGACGTACTGACACAATGATTGTAGCCACCGTGAATCCGGAAACAGAGTCCACCAAAATGGTCAGCATTCCAAGGGATACGTATACTGAGATAATCGGACGGGACACCCAGGATAAAATCACACACGCCTATGCGTTTGGCGGTGCCGATATGGCCATGAACAGTGTCGAAAACTTTTTGAATGTGCCGATTGACTACTATGCGACCATCAACTTTGAAGGGTTTGAGGATATGGTCGATGCCGTCGGTGGTATTACGGTAGAAAATAATTTTGCTTTCAGCGATAACGGATACGACTTCCCCGAAGGTGAAATCGAAATGGACGGGGAAAAAGCACTTACCTACGTCCGTATGAGAAAAGAAGATCCGCGCGGGGACCTCGGGCGCAATGAACGCCAGCGCCAGGTGATTGAAGCTATTGCTAACAAGGGACAGAGCGTTACTTCTATTACACGTATCGGCGACTATCTTGATGTCGTGGAAGAAAATGTGCGCACGAACATGACCTTCGATGATATGAAGGATCTGCGCTCGAATTACTTCAGCGCACGGAACGATATTGAAAATATCAATTTTGAAAATGGACAGGACCGGACCATTGACGGTATTTACTACATGGAACAGGATCCGGCCGAAGTGCAGGAAATCTCGAACACGCTTCGGGAACATCTGGAGCTCGAAGACGGCGAAGAAGCGCCCGCAGAATAACGAAAACGGTGCCCTCCACAGAGGACACCGTTTTTATTTGGCTTTGGGGCGGCTCGGCATAAACCACTTTCGCTTTTCTTTTAAGGAAAAAGGCTCTTCGGTACTGACATAACGGTTATTTAGCACACAGTCTCCATTGTCTTTAATCATTTCAGCATAATCTCTGCCAGCGAGCTTTTCAACACTGTCGAAAGTGGCTTCTATGGAAAGATTCTCTTCAAAGGCATCAATGGTTACATTCGCAACAATATTGGCCCACCGGTACTGAATCATTTTCTCTGCCAACTGTCTCTCCGGCTTCGGCGCCGATTTGCTGAAGCTCCCCGCGTTCACCTGTGCAAGTGATCCGTTTTTAATCAATCGGTACAGCTCTTCGGGATGCTCCTGGAATCCCGGTTCTTTTTCCGGTTCTGCCAGGATCGGCATGTAACCTTCCATACGTAATTCATGTAAATGCGCGTGCATTTCGTGATAGGAAAGTTCTTCGCTCCAGTCTACAAGCACGTACCGGCTGCCGTTTAGCGTTAATGCTTCTTCCGTTTTTAATTCATTCACCAGTCTTCCCGCCAGACGCACGCATTGTCCTGGATGAATGCGGAGAGCACCTAATTCGCCACTCCACTGCTTTTGAAACTGTTCAATTAAAAACGGAATCGTGTCTCCCGGATGTTTGTCGTTACCGTGCCATTGTTTAGGGGCAGCAATAATGTCTGTTATTCCTGCCTGATGGTACTCCGCGAGTAATTGCCTGACATTGTTCTTTTTCTCCGCTGTTTCATCTTCGTCATTTAAGATGTAGCTGTTAATGTCAATCAATTCTTCCACTCCTTTGGTTTGGCCTGTTGTCCGTATTATTTCTTCGGCATGGAAAACGACTAAGTCATTTAAGTATAGCACATAACGTTTCAAACAAAGTAAAAATATCTTAGTTTCATTCTTATGCCAACTGCAACTTTTATCACAAAAAAGAGGCTGAAAGCAATCAATCTGCTTTTCAGCCTCACGGCTATTTATGTTATTTAGAAACGTCCTGCGCCAATATAACGGGATTTCCAGTAGGAGCTGTTCATGTCGGAAATGGTAACGCCGGTCGAAGCACCGGAATGGAGAAACTTGCCGTTTCCAACATAGAAGCCCATGTGTGATGGGCCGGTCCTTGTTTCGTAAAACACGACATCGCCGACACTTGGACTTGATACCTTCGACACCTGTGTCCACATCTGTGCTACTGTCCGTTTCGTAGTGACGCCGTGCTGCTTCATGACGTACTGAATGAATCCGCTGCAGTCAAAGCCGCTCGTAGAAGTGCCGCCCCACACGTACGGGGTGCCAATATACTGTTTGCCTGTTTCCACTACTGCAGAGGAAGATCCTGTTGATACTCCGGCTACCGTACTGCTTGAACTGGAGGAAGAGCTCGAGCTGCTGGAAGAGGCTGTTACATTACTGCTTAATGCCTTCTGTGTAACTGGTCCGACAACTCCGTCCACGCCAATACCCGCTGTGCGTTGGAAGTCTTTAACGGCAGCTGCTGTCACCGGCCCGAATACCCCGTCCACAGAGCTGTTATAAAATCCTTTGCTTTTGAGCGTACTCTGCAGGCTGCTCACTTCACTTCCGCGGTCGCCCTGACGGAGTTTTGCAGATACGCTGGAGCTGGAGGAACCTGAAGAATTCGAAGATACATTGGAGGAAGAGCTGCTGCCGCCGAGGTTCATTTTACTGAACGTGATTGGTCCGGCTACACCGTCCACTCCGATACCTTTTGAGCTTTGAAATGACTTCAGGGAGCTTGCTGTTACCGGTCCGAACACTCCATCAATGGCACCAGTGTGAAAGCCTTCGCTTTTCAGATACTCCTGCAGTTCTTTTACATCTGAATTCCGGTGGCCTACTTTTAATGTCTGATCTCCGAGTGCTGCATCTGCAACAGTTGGCGTAGCGAGAAGTCCTGCTGCAAGCGCAGCGCTGAATAAGAATTTTTTCATTATGTGTTCGTCTGTAAGGTCTCTTAATATCCGGAGTTTGTATATTGTAGTTCTAAAGTTTCAGAATAAAGCATCTGATAGAAATATATGTAATAAAAGGGATATTTTTTATTATTAAGAGTTTAAGACGATTACACCTCCTGTTATTTTATTTTTAAATTGTTTAATATATTTTTTTCCGTTTTTATAAGCTACTCGTATTATATGTTGGGGGTTTAACTAATTCAATAGAACGAGAACTTTTGTTACACAACTGTAATTTTGCACACGAATCCGTAACTTTATTGATGATGTTAGACCTACGTAAAACTTTATGCCCGTTATAATAGACTTAGTAAAATAAAAAAGCTTCTTCCGCCTGAAATCCAGCGGAGGAAGCTCTTCTTTAACTTTATATTACATCTGTAGTATTCTATGTTCTTTAATATAGTCGATGACCTCTTCAACGCTGATATTGTCTGCCAGAATGTATCTGCTGCGCTGATGCACTTCCGGCTTTTCAAGAATATCAAGCTTTACGCAATAGCGGAAAAGAAGTGTTATGAACTGACGCAGCGTGGAAGCCTGATAGGTGGACTTTTCTTTCAGTGAATCCCCGAAGGCTTCAAAGTAATCCTTGGAGGAAAAAGGAGATTTATTTTCCCAGGAGACCAGGTTCTGCAAAAATGTCCGAAAAAAATCAACACTTACGGCATACGTCTGCGGTGCTTTTTTGAATTTCAGCAGCCCTTCTTCTTCAATATAGTATAAAAGAAGCGTCTCCCGCCCCCGTCCTGCAGAAATATTGTTTCCGTTCATCCGGGGCTGCTCCCTAAAGGAGACTGTGGGAGCGGACAAGTCGACCAATCCGTTTTCCCCGGAAGCTGCAGCCTCTGCGCTGTTTCGTTCCGGATAAGTGACGTCCTCTCCTGCGATAAAGGCCTCCATCCGCTCGAGGTTACGCATATGGTTTACGGCCTGCTCGGCGCGGTCGTAGTTATGCTCCTGGATCGCCTCGTACAGAATTTCCTGTAACTGTTCTTCATACTTTGCTGGCATTAAGGGTAAATCTCCTTTCTTCAGTGACGGGCTCCGTAATATTAATCGTTTTTGCCTCTGCATAGAAATTGATTCATTTAGCTGCACAGGTGCAAAAATAACTAAACATTTGAATTATACTTAATATATTTTTTCATATTGGCGTCCCGGCGTCTATACTTTCCTACTGTATAATTATAAATTTCACACGGAACCTCTTCTATCGTACGTTATTCTTCTACTACTTTCATCGGTCTTCATTCTCGATATTTACAGCGGTCTTTATTAATATTTTTATACGAACGCGAAAAAGCCGGAAAAAAGCATACATTCACTCTTTTCCGGCTTATATATACAAAATTATATAGCTTACAGATTCACGTCCACCGGGCGGCGCTTCCGAAAAAACCTCCAGGACCGGTAGCCGATCTGCTTCAGACGATGCCGCACTTCTTCCAAATCGTCCCCGATTCTCTCCGGCACGTGCGCATCGGAGCCGAACGTAACCGGAACGTTGTAATACAGGGCGCGTTCGAGCATTTCATCCGATGGATACCAGCCTCCGCAGTATTTGGTCTTGCCGGAGGTGTTAATTTCAATGGCTGTGCCTTTTTCCCCGATTATCTGGAGCGTCTTCTCCACTTCCGGAGTATCGATCTCTGCCGCATAGGGAAAGTATCCCTTCAGGGCATCGATATGGCCCAGAACATCAAACATGCCGCTTTTAGCGGAAAGCGCAATCTGGCGGTAATATTCTTCCTTTATCTGACGGATATCCGCATCGTCCATGCCTTCCCACCTGGAGGTATTGAAAATATTGACGCCGTTTACAAAATGGACCGATCCGATCACATAATCCATTGGATATTTCCCGTACTGCTCCCGGTAGGGTGCTTCCTGGTCTGGAAAATAGTCGGATTCCACGCCGATCAGTACTTCAATGTCGTTTATGTATTTTTGTTTCAGCTGACGGATTTCCTCAATATAAGCCGGGAATTCTCCTTTAGCCATCGCAATGCGGGGATACGGCTGCTCTTCGGCGCTTGCAAAGAACGGGGAATGGTCGGAAATACCAATTACGTCGAGCTTCTTCCGGATCGCTTCCTGAATATAATCCTCGATTGTCCCTTCTGCATGTCCGCAGCGGTCGTGATGGTTATGAAGGTCAAATTTCACTTTTATCACCTTTCCTTTTTCTTTTATCGTATCATGCCTGCGTTAGAAATCTATTAGTAAAATGGTATAGACATCTATATATAATGTGTTACTATGTTTGTAAGCGTTACCTTATAGATGTCGTCAGATTCTTTAACAGAGTTTTTAAATTTTTAAGAAAATTGGTATAGACATCTATAACTAAAATAAGGTACATTTTCATCATACATTTTATTAAAGGGGGATCTACTTATGCTTGGAAACATTCAAATCATGGGCAAATTCCAGAAGCTCGGGCGTTCATTGATGCTTCCGATCGCAGTCCTGCCGGCTGCCGCTCTTATCCTGCGCTTCGGGCAGGAGGACCTGCTCGATATCGCCTTTGTCGCAAACGCCGGCCAGTTTATTTTCGACAACCTGGCCCTGCTGTTTGCAGTCGGTCTGGCAATTGGCTTTTCCAGGGACGGCAGCGGCGCCGCCGCACTAGCAGGCGTTGTCGGCTATTTAATTTTAACTGGAGGGCTGGAAGGGATTAACGAAGATATTAACATGGGAGTGTTTGGCGGCATAATCGCAGGTATTACGGCCGGACTTTTATATAACCGCTTTTATAATATTCAGCTGCCGCAGTTCCTAGGCTTCTTCGGAGGCAGGCGGTTCGTGCCTATTATTACCGCCGTCACGATGCTTGTATTTGCGTTTATCTTTGGCTATGTTTGGCCTCCGGTCCAGACCGGAATCGACCAGGTCACCGGTGTTATTACAAATACAGGAGCTGCTGGCGCCGGACTTTATGGATTTTTAAACCGGCTCCTGATTCCAACCGGACTGCACCATATTATTAACGTATATATATGGTTTGATTTTGGTTCCTTCCAGGGCTATAACGGTGAAATCACCCGTTTCTTAAATGGCGACCCAGACGCTGGCGCCTATACGGCTGGATTCTTTCCGATCATGATGTTCGGCCTTCCAGGTGCGTGTCTCGCAATGGTTATGGCCGCAAAGCCGGAGCGCCGGAAAGAAGTTGCCGGCATGCTCGGCAGCCTGGCACTCACTTCATTTTTGACTGGTATTACAGAACCAATTGAATTTACATTTATGTTCCTTTCCCCGCTGCTTTATGTCGTGCACGCACTCATGACCGGGCTTGCGATGGTGGTAACATTCCAGCTGGGAATATTAGACGCTTTTGGTTTTTCCGCAGGGTTTATAGACTACCTGCTCAACTTCGGCATTGCGACCAAGCCTGTGCTCCTGCTGGGTGTAGGATTAATATTCGGTGTTCTTTACTTCGTGGTCTTTTCAGCACTCATTCGGCTGCTGAATATTAAAACACCGGGCCGCGAGGACGAAGAAACGGTCACCACAGCCAATACGTTCAGCGGCGATGACAAATATGAATCGCTCGCCAAAAATTACGTAGCTGCCCTCGGAGGGTATTCCAATATTCAATCGATCGATAACTGCGTGACAAGGCTGCGGCTTCAGATGAATGACATGGACGAAGTCGATGAATACAAGCTGAAGCAAAACGGGGCACGCGGCGTAGTAAAAGTAGATAAAACCAACCTGCAGGTCATTATTGGCACTGAGGTGGAATTTGTCGCAGACGCTATGCGCGCCCAGCATCCTGATTCCACAGCACAATAATCATTGCCCCCGTTTCAAAGGCGGGGGCTTTTTCTCTGCCTGAAAACAGGTATACTTTTATCGTGAAGAAAGGATGATACCTATTATGATAGAGAAATATTTTTCCAGTATCCGCCAACAGCTGAGCGCTGTGGAAAAACAGGAACACAGCCAGATGGAGGCGTGTGCTGAAGCGATCGCCAATACGCTTGAGCAGGACGGGGTCATACATCTATTCGGATGTGGGCATTCACACCTTCTTTCGCTCGAAGTCTACTACCGGGCCGGCGGCCTCGTTCCGATCCACCCCATTCTTCATGAACCGGTCATGCTTCACGAAGGGGCTCTGCGCTCCTCCGAGCTTGAGCGTACAAACGATTACGCCTCTACGTTTTTAGCCAACGAAAATATTCAGCCGGAGGACACCGTGATCGTTATTTCTACCTCTGGAAGAAACCCTGTACCGATCGATGTCGCCCTCCACGCCAAAAAAGCCGGCGCTGCAGTCGCCGGCCTGACCTCGGTTGCTTATTCTTCGGGTCAGCCCTCCCGTCATAAAGACGGATTCAGGCTGATGAATGTCGTCGATATCGTCCTCGATAACCATGCGCCGCCCGGAGATGCACTGCTGACGCACCCGGATCTCACCACTCCTTTTGCCTCAAGCTCTACAGCGATAGGAACCGCTATGCTGCAGGCAGCTATTGCCCGTGCGATTGAAATAACGGCGGACCGGGGGAAAACGCCGCCTATTTTTACGAGCGGCAATGCTGACGGCGGGGATGACCAAAACGAACAATGGCTGCAGAAATACCGTCACCGGCTTGGGTTTTAAAGAAAGCGGGGACTAAGAGACACCAAAGCCTCCTTCGTGTCTTTTCACCACTACTTTCAGCCGGATGAAAAATCCGATTGCGGCACTCGTCAGCCCGACAGTGATGCCGAGCCAAAGGCCAAACGGCCCGAGCGGCGTCGTGACAGCAAGCAGGTACCCGGCCGGCAGCCCGAGTGCCCAATAGGAGACGAGCGCCGTGAAAAATGGAACGGTCACATCTTTATAGCCCCGGAGCACCCCCTGAAGCGAGGCCTGGGCGGCATCTGAAATCTGATAGACAATCGCAAACAGGAAAAACTGGGCAGCAAGCTGCACAACTTCTTCATTGGTCGTATAAATATAGGCGATCGGCTCGCGCAGCAGAAATATACCAATAGAGGCTACACCAAGGATACCCATGGCTGCCGCCACCCCGAGGCGTGTATAAGCCTTCGCACCCTCAAGGTAGCCGCCGCCAACCTCATACGCCACCACAATCGTCAGAGCTATGGAAATACTTAAAGGCACCATAAAGATCAGAGACGTGAAGCTGAGCGCCACCTGGTGGGCAGCGACTGTAACTGTGCTGAACAGCGACGCCATTAAAAGACTCACTGCCGAAAAAATACTCGATTCAAAAAACAGCGACATCCCCATCGGCACGCCGATCTGCAGCTGCTCCTTCCACGACTGCCAGGACGGCCTGTACCAATCCAGAAAAATGCGGAACTGCCTCATCGCCGGAATCCGGAACGTCATTATGATGCTGAACGCAAAAATGATCCAATAGGAAATTGCCGTCGCGTAGCCTGCTCCGATACCGCCGAGCTCCGGAAAGCCAAATTTGCCAAAAATTAATACGTAATTAAAGAACGCATTAAACGGAAGCGTACCGAGCATGATCACCATCGTAATCCGCGTATGACCCTGGGCATCAAAAAAGTTCCGGAGCACGATCGATAAAAAGAACGGAATAATTCCAAAGGCGAGACCAATCAAATAATGGGCCGCAATCCGTTCAACACCCGGTTCGAGCGACATAAAAGAAAGAGCCGGGCTTAACGCCGCCGCTCCGAGCGTAATAACAAGCACTCCGAAAAGTACGCCCAAGTACAGTCCCTGCGTAATCGTTCCGGCAATCTTTCTTCCTTCTCCGGCCCCCAGCTGCTGGGAGACGATCGGTGTGATGGCGAGCAGGATGCCATTCACCGCTGTAAATACCGGCATCCACAGATTAGCCCCAATCGCCACACCTGCCAGATCGTCTGTTCCAGCCCGTCCGGACATGATTGTGTCTATTAGATTCATGCCAAAATAGCTCAGCTGCGTGATCAAAATGGGTACTAAAATAACCATAAACAGCCGCAGCTTCTCTTTTATCGTTTCTGCGTGATACATAACTTTGCCTCCTGCTGACATATCCCGTCTGTTCTGCTCATCTGTACAGAATAACATTGATCAGCCGGAAAGGGCACCTCACGCAGGCGGCTTATGGGCTGTCCATGTTTCCATAAGTGACTTCGGTGCTGTGGGAATAAAGCTCGACGATATTGCCGAACGGGTCCTCCATATAAACAAGCCGGTACGGCTTTCCCTCTCTCGGGTGCCATGTCCTGCTCCGCCGTTTTCCTCCCTCCGATTCAATTTGTACAGCCGTTTCTTCTACATCAGAAACAAGAAGGCACAGGTGAAAAAATCGCTGCTGCCACGGCGGGCTCTGTTTCAGATCAGGCTTCGGGTCAACAAATTCAAACAGCTCGAGTCCCACCTGGTTGTCCGTAGTCAGATGAGCATTGCGCATTTCTTTCACCTCTTCGCCGAGAAGATCCATTGTCATATTCGTGGAAGCATCGTCCGTCTCCTCAGCTTTCGCCGTGAATGGGCCGGCCAGAAGCTCAAAATCCAGCACCCGCGTGTACCATTCAATAGCTGCGTCAATATCCGGCACGCTTAAACCGATGTGGGTGATTCCAGTCATAAACTCCCTCCTTTGTCATACAAAAGCCGTTCCCATTATGGAAACGGCTTAACCCTGTATAGGGGGACGTATTAGTAAAACAACCGGTGCGGATTCTCTAAAATACCGGTAAGCTCTGCGAGAAACCGCCCGGCCGGTTCGCCGTCGAGGGCGCGGTGATCAAATGTCAGGCTGAGCGGCAGCAGCTTTCGCTCCATTGGAATGCCTTCGTGAAACTGTACCCCGTCTTGAACGGCTCCGACACCCAGTATAGCCGCTTCCGGTGTATTTAAAATCGGCGTAAAGTATTCGACACCGGTCGAACCAACATTCGTAATCGTAAACGTGGAGCCCTGCATATCTTCAGAAGCTAGCTGGTTTTCCCTTGCCCCATGTCCGAGCAAGCGGATGCTCTCACCAATCTCCCGCACTGATTTGGCTTCGGCATGGAAAATGACCGGCACCACGAGACCTTCTGTCAATGCGGCTGCTATTCCCAGGTGCACATGATCATAGCGGTAAAGCGTGCCTTCCTGAAACGAAGCGTTCGCCGCCGGGTGCTTTCGGAGAGCCAGTGCCGCTGCTTTGGCAATGAACGCAGTCAGTGTCATCGTTTTCGCTTCCCCATTCTGTTCAAGCTCGGCATTGGCCTGCCTCTGCATCTGCAACAGCTCGGTAACATCTGCCTTTCTCATCAGCGTAAGCTGGGCACTTTCCTGCAGGCTCTGCTGCATACGGTCGGCAATGACTTTACGCATTCCTTTAACAGCCGTCACCTGAGTCGTGTCGAGCGATGGATTGGCTGATGCCGGTTCATTTTGCGGCAGAGCAGTGCTTTCTTCCTCGCCACCGGATTCTACTAGTGCTTCCACATCCTTCTTGGTAATTCGTCCTTTCGGTCCAGTGCCTTCAATGTTTTCTACCGGAATACCGTGCGCCGATGCCAGCTTTTTAGCGGCCGGAGATACCCGTACGCGCGATTCAGCCTGAGGCGCATGATTTATTTCCCGGGAAATAGCCGGTTCTTCTGCGACCGTTTCTGCCGGTTCCGGGGCCGCCGACGCCGGCTCTTCTTTGGCTGACGTGCTTTCTGCTATTTGTTCACCGGGCTCTCCCATGTAGGCAATCACCTGACCAACCGCCAGCGTCTCGTCTTCTGCGGCGGTGATTTTGAGCATCTGACCGTCTGCAGGAGCCTCCACTTCATTTGTGATTTTATCCGAGCTGACCGTTACAATCGGCTCCCCTTTTTTAATATCGTCTCCTTCTTTTTTCAGCCATTCGGCAATGGTGCCTTCGTTCATACTCATTCCAAACTTCGGCATTACGATCTCTGTGGCCATACTGTCCCTCCTTCCGTTTACATAGTCATCGCAGTATCTTCACCAGTAAGCTCCATGACGGTTCGGACGATGGTGTCCGCCGACGGCAGATACAGATCCTCGAGGACCGGTGAAAACGGCACCGGAGAATGCGGAGCGGTAATCCGTTTGATCGGTGCATCGAGGGAATCGAATCCCTTATCTGCGACCATCGCTGCAATATCGGTCGCTACGTTACAGCGCGGGGTTGCTTCGTCCACGACAATTAAATGATTGGTTTTATCCACTGAAGCTAAAATCGTCTCTTCATCCAAAGGCGAAAGGCTTCGCGGATCTACAATTTCTGCCTGAATGCCTTTGGCCGACAGCTGCTCTGCCGCTTCAAGCGCGGTATGCACCTGCTTGCCGATAGCAACGATCGTGACATCGCTGCCCTCGCGCTTAATGTCCGCTTTGCCGAGATCGGTCTTGTAATAGCCTTCCGGCACTTCGCCTTTCATATTGTAGAGCGTTTTATCTTCAAAAAAGACCACCAGGTCATCATCTTCAATTGCTGCGATCAAGAGTCCCTTCGCTTCTGCTGGCGTGGAAGGAACGACTGTTTTAAGCCCCGGTATTGCGGTAAACATCCCATACAGGCTCTGCGAATGCTGGGCCGCAGCCCGAAAGCCCGCTCCGTGCATCGTCCGGATGGTCAGCGGCACCTTCGCTTTACCACCGAACATATAACGCAGCTTCGCCCCCTGGTTCATGACCTCATCGAGGCAGCTGCCAATAAAGTCGTTAAACATCAGCTCCGCCACCGGGCGCATGCCTGTTGCTGCTGCACTGACGGCCGCTCCGACATAGCCTGCTTCTGCAATCGGGGTATCGAGAATGCGGTCCCTCCCGAATTCCTGCACCAGCCCCTGCGTGACACCCATGACCCCACCCCAGGCTTCCTCGTCCTGCAAATGATCGACGGCCGCGCCGCCGGCTACATCTTCACCCATTAAAATAACATTTTTATCTCTTCGCATCGTTTCGGCAAGTGCTTCATTAATTGCATCAGAAAAGCTGATGGTCCGTCCCATTACGACTCCCTCCCTGTATTCGTATAATCCACATACACGTCAGTTATTAAGCTGCCGGCATCCGGGTAATCGCTGCTTTCTGCAAATTCGACCGCGGCCTGGATAGAGGCTTTCACCTGTTCATCCAGCTTATTCAGGCCTTCCTCATTGGAAAGGTTGTGCTGGAGCATATACTGGCGGAACTGTAAAATCGCATCTTTGTCCTTCAGATGCTCTTCGCGCTCCTCCGAGCCTTTATATTTCTGGGCATCGCCTTCAAAGTGACCGTAGTTCCGGTACGTTTTACATTCAATCAAGGAAGGGCCTTCACCGTTTCTTGCTCTTTCGACCGCCCTTGCTGCCGCTTCGTATACAGCCATTGCGTCTTTGCCATCAACAATTTCTCCCGGGATGCCGTAAGAGGCTGCCCGGTCGGCGATATTTTCACAGCTCGAGGCGTAGGAAAATGGAGTCGCTTCAGCGTAGCCGTTGTTTTCGGCAACAAAGATGACCGGCAGATTCCAGATAGCCGCCATATTAATCCCCTCATGGAATGTGCCGTGGTTATTGGCCCCGTCTCCAAAAAAGCAGACCGCCACGCCTCCCGTGTTCTGCAGCTTCGCTGTCAGGCCGGCGCCAGTAGCGAGCGGAAAACCGCCGCCAACGATGCCATTGGCCCCGAGCATGCCTTTACTGACGTCAGCAATATGCATCGAGCCGCCTTTACCGTTGCAAAGCCCGGTTTCTTTACCATAAATCTCGGCCATCATACCGTTCAGATCACACCCCTTCGCGATGCAGTGACCGTGCCCGCGGTGAGTGCTTGTGATGCTGTCTTTGTCATTCAGGTGCGCGCATACGCCGACCGCCACCGCTTCTTCTCCTGCATACAAATGAACAAATCCCGGCAGCACTCCTTTGCTGAACGTTTCATGGACAGTATCTTCAAAATACCGAATTTCAGACATTTTTTGATACATCCACATGGCCTGATGGGAATCCATCGTCTGCGTTCTTGTGTTGGACGCTTCCATACTGATCCTCCTTTAATATTCATTTATTGCAGGCAAAAGAAGCCTGCGGGCATTCTTACCCTAAACACTTGCAAGTTTTGTGCCAACAATATCTACGTTATTTTCAGGCAGTCGCTTCAGTTTCAGGCTTTTGCTCCACAAAAATAATGAGACAATCCGGAGCATGATGCTCCGGATTGTCTCATTTTGTCGCAATTATTCCAGCCCATATTTTTTCAGCTTCCGGTAAAGCGTGCTTCTCGCCATCCCAAGCAGCTTTGCCGAAGCCGCTACACGGCCGCTGCAGGCCTCAAGCGCCTGTTCGATCCGCTCGCACTCCATCTGCTCCCGGTAAGTAAACCGGCTCGTCGTGATCTGCCGGGCTTCCGGGGCAGAAAGAAAAGGATCAAGGAGCACGTCCATCGGCACAATTCCTTCATAATACGTATACATACGCTCCAGTACATTAAAGAGCTCCCGGATGTTTCCCGGCCATTCGTAGCCGGCCATCTGGGCCAGCAGCTGTTTCGGCCAGGTGGTGCTCCATCCCTGCTTCTCTGAAATGTAGCGGATCAGCTCCGGCAGATCCTCCATCCGCTCTCTGAGCGGCGGCAGCGTGAGCGGATACACATAAATGCGGTAATACAAATCTTCCCGGAAATTTCCTTCCTGAACCAGCTCGGTAATATGCTTGTTGCTTGCAGTAACAAGCCGGAAGTTAACCGGGATGGAGTCTCTGCTCCCAACCGGCGTGACCCTTTTCTCCTGTAGCACACGTAAAAGTGCCACCTGGGCTGCCGGGGAAATTTCAGAGATTTCGTCTAAAAAGAGGGTGCCGTTTTTCGCTTCCCGGATTTTCCCCTCGGAGCCTCCCCTCTTCGCCCCGGTAAATGCGCCGCTATCGTAGCCGAACAGTTCGCTTTCGAGCAGGTTTTCCGGAATAGCCCCGCAGTTTACTGCGATAAACGGACCATTTCGGTATTCACTATTGTCATGCAAGAGTCTTGCCATAACTTCCTTGCCCGTCCCGGTCTCACCGAAAAGATGAACGGAGACCGATTGTTTGGCAGCCTTTTTCACCTCCGCGATCGTTTGTTCAAAGGCCGGGCTTACCCCTACGGCTTCCCCCCGGGAGAAAGGCCGGGCTGCCGGGACCTTCTTTTTTTCCACCTTCGTACGCACAGGCTGATACCGATAACCGAGCAGCCGGCGGGTGGCTGCAGAATAGATTGGGACTGCCAGTCGGCTGATGGCCGGATCATTTCCCTGCTCGTCTTCCTTCCATTCCGGATGACGGTACACTTCGGTTCCATAAGCATTCGTCAGCAAATACGGTGTGAACGTATGGTCGCCTGCGAGAGCGTATTGAAGCAGCTCGATTTCCTGCTGACGGAGCTTTTCCTGCCAGGAGCGCTCAATCGCAAATGCTGCTGAAACGACCGTGCCCATAATTTGCTCTTTCTGCGTAAAACCAAAGGGACTCGACATATCAAGCACGCCAAGGATGCCCCCTTTGCCGTCGTATACCGGTACCGCTGCGCATTCCCAGCTTTTGGAGGCTTTAGAGTAGTGCTCTTCTTTGACGACCGCAATCGGTTCCCCTGTAGAAAGACTGGTCCCGATGGCATTCGTCCCTACCGCCCGGTCGGTCCAGGTAACGCCCTCTCCAAAATGAATGCTTGAGGCATGAGCAAGAGCCTGCCGATGCCCGTTGATGTACAGCACTTTGCCTTGTTCATCCGTAAGCAGAAGCAAAAGCTTCATGCTCTCACAAAATTCCTGCAGCTGCCGAAGCATTGGATCTGCCGCTTCCAAGTACATTTCCCGTTCTTTTTTGTAGGCCAGCCACTCCTTTCGTTCCGGCAGCTGGCCGATGCCTCCAGCTGGATCGACTCCGTCCCGTGCGCATATATGCCATGACTCTGCGATCCGCTTTTCCATCCGTGTACGGTCCAGTATTCCCGTCTCCGACCACCGGTTCCATTCCGCTTTATTCACGATTCGCACCTCTCTTTTGAAAGCGTTTTCTTACATATAATGTAGCACGCCCTTCTTGGAGAAAAAAGAGCCGGAATATAAAAAAACACCCGGCCGAAAGCCGGATGATTTATTCCATATAGCGGTATTTGCCTTCAAAATAAACGAGCGGTGCTTCATCCTGGACCGTCACATTTTCCACGGAACCGATAAACAGTGTGTGATCTCCTGCATCGACTTCGTTATATTTCGTGCAGGCAAGCTGCGTGATGGCTCCTTCAATGACCGGACGGTCTTCAAACCGCTCAAAGCTCACCTCTGCGTCTTCTTCTGTCTGGCGGGCAAAGTAGCGCGATACTGCCTCCTGGCCGTTGCCAAGAACACTGATGGCAAACTGATCTGCTTCCTGCATATATTCGTGCATCGATGCCGTTTTCGCCACGGAAATGAGAATCAGCTTTGGTTCAAGTGAAACAGACATGAACGCGTTTGCCGTCATGCCATGAACTGTTCCTTCAAGCTCCGTCGTAAGCACCGTAACACCGGTCGTAAATTTGCCCATGGCTGCTTTAAACAATCGATCATCCATTTGTGCGGCCTCCCTCATTATCAGCTAATCGTTATCCTGCGAGCATTTTAACGTAAATCAGCCCAGAAAACCAGAAAAGCCGCTTCGGCCACCCTTACCGCGGCATATGAATACGGAACTTGTACCGATCCCCCCGGTAGGAAGAAATAACGTGTTCAAACGGTTCCCCCTCCGCAGTATACGTAGTCCGGGAGATTAAAAGAACCGGGGCTCCCGGTACAATGCCGAGAAGCTCTGCTTCGCGCTCCGACGCAAGG
This sequence comes from Marinococcus sp. LNSP9103-4, assembly GCF_056034345.1. Classification (NCBI taxonomy): domain Bacteria; kingdom Bacillati; phylum Bacillota; class Bacilli; order Caryophanales; family Bacillaceae; genus Marinococcus; species Marinococcus sp. LNSP9103-4. The sequence continues at coordinate 34,277 of NZ_JBQLIA010000006.1, forward strand.
GATGCCTCAAGGGACTGATCGGCGGACCCAATTATGATGCCGTAATCCTGCTCAAGCCGGTTATAAATAGAGCCTGATGCCGATTCTTCGCCAAGGCCGGGAAACATCTCTGCATTCAGATAGGAATTCTCTAGCGCCATCGGCTTATTATCCGCGAGTCTAAGCCGCTCCATCCTGTAGACCGAACCGCCTTTCAGCTGAAGCAGTCTCGCTGTTGCCGCGTCCGCTTCTTCCATTTGAAACAGCTGCAGCTCGCTGCTTGCCTTCATGCCGCGCGCCTTCATATCCTCGGTAAAGCTCGTTAGACCCTGAAGCATCTGTTCAATCTTAGGTTCAGCCACAAACGTTCCTTTGCCCTTTTCCCTTGTCAGCAGCTGCTCGCTTACAAGCTCCGTCACCGCCTGGCGGACCGTCATACGGCTCACATCAAATTCTTCAGCAAAAATACGCTCGGACGGAAGCATATAGCCTGGAGGCCATTCGCCGCTCTCAAGCTTTCCACGGATCATTTCCTGTATTTGATAATAAATCGGCAGCGGGGATTTTTTGTTAATTTTCATATACGGCATCCTCCCGTTTTCACGTTTTCACCCGGTAAAGCGCCGCAACACTTCTGCGGGGACATCCGCCAGCGCTTCTTCATCAGCAATCACCGTTACGCTGGAATGCTTTTTCAGTACAGAAGCCGGGAAGTCTTCCTGCACCTCTCCTTCTAACAGACGAAGAAGCGCTTCTTTTTTACGATTGCCAAACACGAGCAACAGAATCTCACGGCTATCCATAATGGTTTCAATTCCCATAGTTACCGCCTGTGTTGGAACGTCCTTAATACTCGAAAAAAATCTGGCGTTGGCTTCTCTCGTTGACGGCTTCAATTGTATCACATGCGTCCGGCTTGAAAAGGAGGTGCCAGGCTCATTAAACCCAATGTGGCCGTTTTCGCCAATGCCGAGAAGCTGCATATCAATACCCCCGGCTGCAGCAATTTGTTTTTCATAGCGCCTGCATTCCTGCTCCAGGTCATCGGCTGTTCCGTTCGGAAGGTGCGTCTGTTCCGGCTGCAGCTGCAGCGGCTGAAAGACTTTGTGCTGCATGTATGCATGATAGCTTTGCGGATGGTCTTTAGGCATACCGGCATACTCATCAAGGTTAAATGTCGTAACACGGGAGAGATCCAGGCCCCCGCGGTCATAGATTTTCTTCAGCTGCTGATACGTGCCCTCCGGCGTACCGCCGGTAGCCAGCCCCAGCACACAGTCCGGTTTTTCCTGCACTTTTCCGGCGATCATTTCTGCCGCATGCACGCTCAATGCTTCTCTGTCAGTCACACGGATAAGCTTCACGGCTTCACTTCTCCTTTCTTTTCAGGCGCAGCGACGCGTCCGCGGCACCAGACCTTCTGTATATGCATACTGTCGTCCATCCAGACAATATCGGCATCCTTCCCAGCCTGAATGCTGCCTTTCCGCTCCGCGAGTCCTATTTCATTCGCGGCGTTCCAGGAGGTCATGCGCACCGCTTCCTCACGGCTGCAGCCTGTAAACGCCTGAATATTGCGGAAGCCTTGATCCATAGCGAGCATACTTCCGGCGATCGTGCCGTCTGCCAGATACGGCTTGTCTCCGGCCACCGTTACCTGCTGGCCGCCGAGATCGTACGAACCGTCCGGCAGATTTTTAGCCCTCAGGGAATCAGTAATAACACAGATTCGCCCGGGACCGGCTGCCTGATAGGCAAGCTTGACCATGTCCGGATGGCTGTGGACGCCGTCTGCGATAATTTCAACGGTAAGCCCCGGATTTAAAAGCGCCGCAGCAACAATGCCGGGCTCCCGGTGATGCAGCCCGCTCATGCCGTTGTACAGATGGGTAATGTGCGAAAGACCATTCTCTACTGCCTCGTCCACAAGCGCTTTAGAGGCGTTCGAATGCGCAGCGGAAGCGACGACCCCGATGCTTTGCAGGTGAGCGGTCAGCGTAAAGTCCGGATCATGCTCCGGAGCCAGTGAAACAATCCGGATTGCGTTTCCAGAAGCACGGCGCCACGTTTCAAACAAATCCACCGAAGCCGGGACCATGAATTCAGCCGGCTGGGCACCGGCTTTGGAAGGTTCAAAAAACGGGCCTTCAACGTGGGCACCTGCAATCTCCGCCTGGCCTTCTCCCGTCATGGTTTTCCGGTGTTCAGCCACTGCTTCCAGGGCTTTTGTAATCTCCTCGCTCTTCTGGGTAATCGTAGTTGGAAGAAAAGCTGTTGTACCTTCAGCCGGCAGCACCCTGGCCATTGTTTCCAGTGCTTCCGCAGTACCATCCATCGCGTCTGCTCCCTGGACGCCGTGAATATGCATATCAATCATTCCCGGTATAAAGAAGCCCCGGGAGCCGTCCACCATCGCTGCCCTCCGACGTGTTTCCTCCGGCACTTCCCGCAGGCTTTCCATGCTTCCTGTCCGGTGGATTGCCTGCCCGCGGATCCAGATGAACTGATCGGTTGAGGTACGGTCTGCGTTTACAATAGTCGCTGAACATATAATAGTATCTCCCACTGCGAGTCCCCTCCTTTTCTATATCGTACCAGTATAAAATATAGTTGTCTATACCAATTATGCCAAAAAAACAGGAGCCTCTCTCCTGCTTCACAGCTGATCCTGAGGCTCCTCGCCGTTCAATACCTGCAGCACATTTTCCGCCGCCCGCAGTGACATATTGTTTTCATTTTCTTCGGTGAAGGAGCCAATATGCGGAAGCGTCACTACATGTGGAAACGAGAGCAGTGGATGGTCGGACGGAACCGGTTCCGCCGAAAATACATCCAGACCGGCACTCCGTATCCACCGATACTGAAGCGCCTTGACAAGCGCCTGTTCATCTACGACGCCTCCCCGCGACCCATTAATAAATACAGCTGACGATTTCATCCGTTGAAAAGCTGCTTCGTTCATTAAATGATACGTTTCTTTGGTAAGCGGCGTCATCGTACAGACAAAATCCGATTGTTCAAGCAGCGGCTCAAGTTCTGTCCACGAGGCGCCGTATTTTTCCTCCGCTTCGCGCTTTCGCGAACGGTTGTAATATAAAACGTTCATATCAAAGCCAAAACGGGCCCGTTTGGCAATTGCTTCCCCAATGCGCCCCATGCCGATTATACCGAGCGTCCGGTGGTGCACGTCCACACCGAAATAATCATCCGGGAGTGTATTCTGCCACCTTCCGTCTTTAACGTAGCGGTCGGTTTCCGGAATGCGTCTGGCCGCCGCCAGCAGCAGACCGAAAATAGCGTCTGCCGTCGTATCGTTTAACACTTCCGGCGTATTGGAAGCATATATGCCCCTGGCTTTTAAAGCTTCCAGATCCAGATTATCGTAGCCAACAGAAACGTTGGCGGCAATACGGAGATTTGGAGCCTGTTCCAGAAAATCTTCATCGATTTCATATTCGATACCGATAATGGCTGCAGCCTCAGCCATCGTTTCGCGGAACTCCGGATCTTCGAGCGTTTCACTTTGTGCAAAATACCGGACTTCACACACTTCTGCCAGTTTTTCCCGGGCCTCCCTGCTGACCCGGTTGTATGCAGCGACTAATGGTTTTTCCATACATAATCTCCTTTCATCCCATTTTCAGTGATTTTCACTGTTTGTTTACTGATAGCTCCTTTATAAGCTCATTTTCTTTAAAAACGATGTTTTATCATCGTTTTATCCTGGGAATAGTCCCTGTACAATCTTCAAAAGAAAGGGGCATTTTCATGTTATTTATTGAAGCCCGCAAACGCATGCAGGAAGACCTTATCAAAAACGGGGAACAGCAGGTCAAACAACCAAAACAGGCTGCGAAACGCAAATTCCGTAAACGGAAAAGCAGCTGAAACCAAACTTCATGATTACAACGTCCTTCAACAGGGTATTCGTTAAGTAAGAATTTGAAGATGGAGGACGTTATCTACTATGAGAAAACTAATTAAAATGGCTGTCAAAGTTGGACCTTTTGTTTATCCGTATGTACGAAAATGGTGGAAAAACCGCAAACAAAAGCGCTGAAATCATGAAGCGCTCATATAAACGCTGAAAAAGACAGCCGTTCTCGCACACAGAGGGCGGTTCTTCTTATGTCCAAAACCGCCTACTTTCTGCCTTTACCCCATGCCTGTTCATTGACGAGGGCTTCCGGCTTTTCACCCTTTAAGGCCTTTACGCACTGCTCAGCTGCCTCCATGTACATCGCTTCCCGGGTTTCTGTCGTACCGGTGCCGATATGAGGAAGCAGCGTCACTTCGGGCATCGTGAAAAACGGGTGCTCCGATGGCAGCGGTTCCTCTTCAAACACATCGAGCCCTGCCGCGAAAATCTCTTTTTCCCGGAGTGCCGTGATCAACGCCTGTTCATCCACTACAGATCCGCGCCCGCCGTTCAGAAATACCGCTGTTGATTTCATTTTCCGGAAAGCATCTGTACCCAGCATGTGCCTGGTTTCACTGGTTAGCGGCAGCAGTACCATCACCACGTCCGAGGAAGCGAGCAGATCATCGAGGTTCTCATAGACGGCTCCAGTTTCTTTTTCCGCCTGTTCATGCCGTGAACGGTTATAGTAGCTGACCTCCATCCGGAAGCCTTCCTTTGCCCGGCGGGCGACTTCTTTTCCTATGCCTCCCATGCCAATGATACCGAGCTTTTTATGATGAACGTTCAAGCCGAACCATTCCTTCGGCGCGTTCCGGTCCCATTCTCCGTTTTTAACAAGTTCATGCATTTCCATCAAACGCCTCGAAGCGCCGATCATCAGCCCAAACATCGTGTCAGCCATCGTATCGATAACTGCCGAGGGAGTGTTTGTAACTACAATGCCCCGGTCTGTCAGCAGACCGACGTCAAGGTTATCCACCCCGGCTGAAGCGTTGCTTACTACCCGAAGCTCCGGCGCTTTATCCAACAGCTCCTGATCGACAGGCAGTCCTGCTCCGATAAGCGCCTCCGCGTTCGGCAGCACCTCCATAAATTTTTCCCGTTCTTTGTTCGGACGGATCACATGAAGCTCCGCCCTTGCTTCGAGGTACTCCCGGACATGCTCCGGCGGATTCGTATAGGCAATAATGACAGACATACAGGTGTGCTCCTTTGCGTACGTATTTTTGTGGAATCATTTGTTTTATCCCAGGCGTCACCGGGAATATTCCCAGTACGAACCTAATACAGGAGGTATTTATTTATGGCAGATAAAAAAGGCTTCAGCGATAAAGTAAAGGGCGCTGTTAATAAAGTAAAGGGTGAAGCTAAGGATCAGGCAGGCAATGCCAAGGACGACCCGAAAATGCAGCGTGACGCCAAGAAAGATAAAGTAAAAGGCGAAGTACAGAACAAAACCGGTGACGCCAAAAGACAGGACGAGGAAAAATAAGCAGCATTGGTAAAGCCGGAATGCTAAAGATTCCGGCTTTTTACGTTATGCCGAGCTCCTGCAGCATTTCTTTCACCGTAGCTGCGGTCCGCAGATAGGAAAGCGAAATGTTCTGCGATGTGAAAGCCATTGAAAGCTCCGGCCTGATCCCGGTTACAATCAGCTCTGATCCGAGAAGGCGGAGCAGGTGATGCAGATTCATAATGCCGTCGGCCACCTGCTCGTCGTACTCATCCATGCCGGAAAGATCAAGAATCAGTTTTTCATAATGGATATTTCCATACGCTTCGGAAATTTTATGAAAGATCATTTCAAACCGTTCATAGGACAAATCCCCGACCACCGGGAGCACAGATATTTTTTCTGTGATCGGCACAATTGGCGTTGAGAGCCGGTCCACCTGACGCTCGCTTTTGTCCAGATCGTCTTCGTATTTTTTCTGCCGGGTAATGTCGCGCTGGACGCCGAGAAAATACAGACGGTTCTCCATATAAATGGGCTCAATATAAATCTCATTCCAAAACGGCGTGCCGTCCTTCTTAAAATTTTCGAGCTCGAGGACGTATTCCTCCCGGGCTGCCACCGCACGTTTCATATTTTCTATTGCCTGCTCGTTTCGGTTCTCCCCCTGAAGAAAACGGCAGTTATATCCTACGCTTTCTTCGTACGTATAGCCGGTAACATCGGTAAAGCCCCGGTTCACATAAACGATGGGGTTATCCTCTTTATTCGGGTCTGTGATAACCAGTCCGACCTTCGAATGATCGATCGCTTTTAAAATTAACGAGTCTGTTAAAATATCATCGTTAAACTCATCCATGACGCGTGCAATCCTTTCCCAATCCTAGTGTTTATTATGTACCTCATATCTGCTATTCCTTTTTTCTGCAGCGCGGTAAACTTCCAATTTTTCTTTCGGGGCTACACTACTTACTCATTATAATAGAAACACGATTTTTAAAAAATGCTCCCGTTGTATGTTTTAAAAAAACGGGTATGCTTGTGCGTAGGCAGTCTCTCTTAAAAAATTGTCGTTTAAAGGAGCTTCGATATGTACGATTATATCATTATCGGCGGCGGAATCGTCGGACTTGCTGCAGCTTATGCGCTGCTTGAAGAAGAACCCGGCGCCGGAGTAGTCGTTTTAGAAAAAGAATCCCATCTGGCCTCGCATCAGACAGGCAGAAACAGCGGTGTTATTCATTCGGGCATCTATTACCGCCCCGGCAGCCTGAAGGCTGCTCTTACAGAAAAGGGACGGAAATCGCTCGCTGCTTTCTGCGATCAGCACGGGGTCGACTATACGATCTGCGGGAAAATCATTGCCGCAAAAAATGAAGAGGAATTACTGCAGCTGCGGAAGCTCTACGAACGCGGCAGACAAAACGGGCTGCAGCCGCGCTACCTGTCGCTTGAGGAGCTTGCAGAACGAGAGCCATATGTAAGCGCCCAGCACGCGCTGCTTGTGCCCGAAACCGGCATCGTCGATTACGGAGAAGTCGCCCAGGCACTTGCCGGGGAGATCCGCCAGCGGGGCGGTGATATTCTGATCGGGCAGCGGGCCGAACAAATTCAGGAGGCTGAACAAAGCGTGAGCGTCACTACCCCGGACCAGACGTTTACCGGCCGGAAGCTCATCAACTGCGGCGGCCTGCACAGTGATAAGATCGCCCGCATGGCCGGCTACCATACCGATGTCCGTATTGTTCCGTTCCGCGGGGAATACTATACGCTCGCCCCGGAGGCTGCACATAAAGTTTCCTGGCTCATCTATCCAGTACCGGACCCGGCCTTTCCATTTCTAGGCGTTCATTTCACACGTATGAGCCGGGGAGGTGTAGAAGCAGGTCCGAACGCAGTATTAAGCTTTGAGCGGGAAGGGTACGGCAAAATGGCCGTTAGTCCGGCAGATGCCTGGGAGCACCTCCATTCCCCCGGGTTAAGGAAGCTTGCTTCCCGTTACTGGAAGGCAGGAGCGCAGGAATACGTGCGTTCCTTTTCCAAACAGGCATTTACCGCAGAGCTGCAGCAGCTGATTCCTTCTCTTTCAGCCGATGAGCTTGTACCCGGCGAATCGGGGATACGAGCCCAGGCTCTTCAGGAAGACGGGACGCTGATGGACGATTTCTTTTTCATTGAGGGCTCCCGCAGTCTCCACGTATTAAACGCCCCGTCGCCCGCAGCAACAGCTTCGCTTGAAATTGGAAAAACGATTGCCCAAAAAGTGAAAGGATGACCCTCTTATGACATTATTTACTGGAATTGATCACGTACAGCTTGCTGCACCGCCGGATAGCGAAGAAAAAGCCCGTCATTTTTTTCACACCATCCTCGGCATGCCCGAAATACCGAAGCCCGAAGATTTGGCCAAACGCGGCGGCGTATGGTTTGACTGTGGCGGTCTTGAAATCCACATTGGCGTGGAAGAGCCGTTTTCTCCGGCCCGCAAGGCACACCCGGCGCTCCGCGTGCACAACCTCGAGCTTGCCAGGGAGCGCCTGCAGGAGTTTAACTGGCCCGTAAAACCCGAACAGCCGCTGAACGGCTCTCCCCGCTTTTATACAGAGGACCCGTTTGGCAACCGCCTCGAACTGATTGAAAGATAATAAAAAACCCCCGGCGTAAATGCCGGGGACTGCTGATATTAGCTTTTACAGACTGAGCATTTTCACCGAGTTCGGATGCAGTTCTTCCTTTAACTGCTCATACATCGTCGTTGCGCAGTCTTTTCCCTCTAAAATTAATTCCTCTTTCGCCTCACGGCCCTTATAGTTTTTTAATGAAATTTCACGGCCGTCCTGGTCTACTGCGATCAGCATATACTTTTGTTCCATGGATGCCCCCCCCTTTTCTCTCTTCCCTCTCTTTTTTCAGCCGTTGTGTGTGCTATCTGCTCAGATATACCGTGACTGTCACATTTCTGCTGGTTTAAATTACTGGTTGTTTGTTTAAGGTTAAATGGGCTGTCAGAAACATTATTTTCCCGGATACCGCCCGGCGTAAACTTCCCCCGCTTAATACTATCTGCTTACAACCTCTGGTTTTCTTTTAGGCTGTTCCGGGTACATAGTCTTTAAGTAAATTATTATATACCGCTTTTATTCCTACCATTTATTATACGCCGAAGGAGTGAAATATGATGGACTACTCCATGTCGCGTCAGATTATTTACTGCACGATTACACAACAGAAGGTGCTTCACGAATTATCCTACGTTTATAAAGATGGCGTGTTTGACTCTGTTGCTACATGCACCGGAGTGTCAGAGGCCTGCGCTGCATGCCCTCTGCTGGAGTTCAACCGCGCGTATGAAAAGACTCCTGCGCCCCGCCGGCTGTTAGCCAGCGGATAAATATATTCATTCATAAAAAATCTTCCTCCCCGCTCGCGCGTGGTCAGGAAGATTTCTTTTGTTTATTTTTATAGTAGCGCAATGTTTTCTGGGTATCATTTAAATCCCGCATCAGCCGGTAGGGCTTGCTTGCCAGCCGGAACGGCATCCGTACGACAAACGGCGTTCCGCTTTCTTTATATTCCTCTGTTAAACGGGTTGGCTTGGTAGTCACGCGGTCATACACTTCGCTGTACCATTCCTTCATGATATCGCGGTTTAATGTCAGCTCCCGGCCGCACGTGCGGCATTCCATGCTGTACACATCCCCATTAATGTATTCCACGTTGTGGGGCGTCTCTTCCTTACAATGAGCGCACTGTAAGTAAATGAGCTCCTTACGTTTTTTCATCGCTTCAGCCCCTCCTTTACTTATTACTCTTTTATTATACCACGATTTGAAGACGGAAAAAGAAGCGGCCGCTAATTTCGGCAGCGCTTCCTTCTCATTTTATTTCCACTCGTGATCCTGCATTTTCCTAAGGCGCCAGATGGTGGATTCCACTGTCTGCTCCACGTCCTGGTACGTAATGATCTCCCCTTTTTTTACATCCCGGATCATTTTTACATTTTTGTCTGCGAGACCGATTGGAAGTGCTCCCTTTTCTTTGGCTTCCGGGGCTTCCATTACAGTGCCGTAAATGGTAAAGCCGCCAATGGAATCCAGATGCTCGTCCACTTCCAGATCGCGCTTCGCCACGGCCACTGTTTCAGCAATATGGCCGGCGTCCGGAGCGATCGTCGCCTGGCCGTCCAGATACGCCCGCGCCACGGAAAGCGGTGTTTCCAGGCTTGTCAGGTGGTACGGCCGGTACAGCACGTAGTTTGGCCCGTCCCCCATTTTTAAATATTTCATTTCCGCGTTCACTTCTTCCATATCAGAAGCAACGATGGCAAACACTCCCGGGGCGATCCCGTTGATGTATTCCACTACGTGCTGCTTTTCGACCTTCCCTCCCTGCTCCCGCAGCTGGAAGAGCTCCGGAAGATCTGCGACCCCGGCTTCAAATCCATTCATGCCCGGCTTTTCCGGTACAAAGCCGGTCGCATTCGCCACAGCATTCATCTCCACCATCGTTTTCGTTCCGTCCTGGAAGGAGGCAAGCATTTTTGGGCTTGAGCCCTTTTCTTCGGCTTCAGCTGCTGCCGTGTCCGGATTGGCTTCCACATTTAACGGATTGTTTTTGCCTTTGCCAAGCGCCACCACCTCAAAGCCAATCGCATCAGCAAAATCATACAGCTCCATGATCGCTCCCGGCTCATCCCCTGCCGAGCCGGTGTACACGACGCCGCTCGCATCTGCCATCCGCTTCAGCAGCGGCCCGACGGTAACGTCTGCCTCGACGTTCAGCATGACGATGTGCTTCCGGCTCAAAATGGCATTCCAGGCAATTTCTGCTCCAATATTTGGCACCCCGGTCGCATCGACGACCACATCCACTTCATCAAGCGCGCATACGAGCAGAGCTTTGGTGGACGCCACCACTTTGTTCAGCTGGATGGCCTGCGAGGCTTCTTCTTTATTGTTAGTAGAAACAATATTTCCCCGCTCAATGCCAGCGTGCCCGTATGCGTTAATGACGTTATCTTCATTTATGTCTGCGGTAATGACGACCCGCATGCCCTTCATATTTTCAATCTGCGCGATCATGCCGCGTCCCATCTGGCCGGCGCCGACAAGACCTACTTTAATGTAGCGGCCCTCTCTTTCGAGTGCCTGCAGCTTTCGGTTAATTCCTATCATTGCTCTCCACTCCTATCCAGCTTTATTTTTTACGGAATACGATGGTGCTCCCCACCTGTATCGCAGGCAGCGGTTTGGCTTCTATACAGACCGTTCCCGGCAGATCTGAATTTGTCTCTCCGTTAAATTGGAAGGTTGCATGCCCGAGATCCCGCAGCGTTTCATTCGCTTTACCGCCAACAAATGTCAGGGAAAACACTTCTCCGTCTATGATCAGCTCATCCCCGGCTTCCAGGTCTTCGCTTAACCCTTCGGCGTTATGAACAAAGCTGATATCATATAAATCCTTCGGTGCTGTTTCGTTGAATAAAATCATCATGCCATCGTCCATAAGCATCTGGGCATCCTCTCCAATGCCGACCACGGTGGCTGTAAATACTTCTGTTTTCATCTGCACGGTCACTCCTCCTAGGAAATACAGGGCGGGCAAGCGCGTCTACCCGCCGATTTATTTTTATGAATACAGGCCAAAGCTGAAAAGATAAGCGATCACAACAGCAAGCGGGCCGGTAATAACCCTTGAAAACAGAACGGCCGGCACGCCGACGGAAATGGTCTCCGGCTCTGCTTCCCCAAGCGTCAGGCCAACCGGCACGAAGTCCGCCCCTACCTGCGGGTTAATAGCGAAAAGTGCTGGAAGCGCCATTGCCGGCGGAATGTTTCCCATACCGATCTGGGTTCCGATAAGCACCCCGACCACCTGGGCAATAACAGCGCCTGGGCCGAGCAGCGGGGATAAAATAGGAATTGCACATATAAAGGATAAAAGCAGCAGCCCGAAAATATTGCTCGCGAGCGGAGATACAAAGTTCGCGATCAGATCCCCGATGCCGGTGAATGTGATAATCCCGATAATCGTACTGACAAAAGCCATAAACGGCAGAATGTTTCGTACGACCGTATCAATGGTTTCCCGACCGGCCTGGAAGAATACGCTTACCACGTTGCCGACGGCACGGCCGATACGTTCAATAATATTTCCTTTTTTCGGTCCGGAGCCTTTTGCTTTCATTTTCGCATCGTCTTTCACCTGTTTGGCCACGTCGCGGTCCATCAGGGAGTTGTACGGGGAAGCTTTGTCCTCTGCTTCCGCTTCGGCCGCCGGCACTTCATCCGCGCTGATGGCCTTCATATCTCTTTCGCCCACGCCGGAAACAAAATTTTCTTCGTTAATATACTGCGCAAGCGGGCCGGCCGGGGATGTACCGTGAATGTTAACCGTCAGCACACCCATTTTTGGATAAACTCCGCAGCGTGCGGTTCCGCCGCAGTCAATAACAGCTGCGGCAATATTTTCTTTATCATAGGAGGCTTTGAATCCGTCCACCGCTTCACCGCCTGTCAGTTCCGCCAGGCGCTCGGCGACCGGATGAATACCTCCGCCGGTTACCGACATAATATATCTTTTCTGATCATTCGGATGGATGACGAGCGGGCCGCCCCAGCCACCTCTTCCCTTTGTTACCTCTACCGGTTTATATTCAGCCATTATTCTTCCCTCGCTTTTTCTTTTAAATTTTCATTTATGCGCTGGCGCTTTTTTCCGACGAATCGCCTTCTGCACTAGCTGCCTGGCGTCTGAGCATGATGGCGGTGATCCATTCAGTTACTACACCGCGGATTAAAATAACGATCAGACCGACGATAAAGAAACGGATGGCAAGCGGCCCGGCAGAGAGGCCAAGCGTCGTAATACCAGCCGAGATCCCGGTGTAAACAAACAGTTCAGCTGGGTTCGCGTGAGGAAACAAGCCGGTAATCGGGTGCACAAATGAAACAGCGGAATCATAAAAGGCCGGCTTCTGCCGTTCTGGCAGAAAGCGCCCGAACGTGTAGCACATTGGGTTAGTTAAGAAAAACACTGCCAGTACCGGAAACAGTGTGTAGCGGAGAAAGAAATACTTTGTGCTCTTCTGAGCCAGCGAATAGATCCGTTCTTCCCCGACAAACTTGATTAAAGCGTTTACGGCAAGAATTAAACATATGAGTGTCGGAATAATACCTGTAACAAGTCCGACAAATGTTTCCCCGCCTGCCTCGAACATTCCAATAAAGCCTTCTGCGAGCGTTACTAAGAAATCCATTTGTTATCCCCCTTTTTGTGTTTGCGCTTCTGTTCTGCCAAAATCTGCTGGGCAGCCATCAGATGAGCCCGTTTCGGGTGCTTCTTCTTTCCGGCAGCGCCTTCTGCCTCCCACTGCTTCTTTAATTCATGGATGTTTTGATCCATCAGCTCCGGCGCTTCGGCAAACCTGGCAAACACCGTTACCCCTCTCATGATCTTAGCGTCGATCACCGTGCCTGCTTCGTTGGTTACGAGCAGAATCACCGTGCCGATTCCAAGCAGGCGTTTATCAATGCCTGTTCCAAGGTATCCCGAAGGACGTCTGCCCATTGAAGCAATCATTCCGTTGTAGTATTTCATCTGGCGGAATGTCAGATAAAATTGAATCAGCCATATCACCACGAACGCGGCGATAAAATAACCCCACATCCTCATCCCTCCTTTACATTTGTAACAACTTGTAACCTTTGTAACCATATTAAAGCGTTTTCATATAACCGTCAATATTTTTTTCAGATATTTTAAAAATTAATTTTTTACGGCATTGGCGTGTTGATTGTAAAATATTTCTTTTATTTTACATATGTTTTAAATAGCACATATGTTCATATATGTTAAAAAAATACGGCCCCTTTCAAGGGGCCGCCATACGTTATTCGGTTAACGCTTCTGCGATCTGGTTATCTACGATCAGCACGTCCAGATAGCCACCCTTCAGCGCTGCCTCGATGCCGAGGACTTTATGGGATCCCTGTGCCACACCAACGACCTCGGGAATGTTTTTGATCTCCTCAAGAGTCAGGCCGATGACCCGGTTGTTGATCGGGTGATCCACACCGTGGCCGAGAGCGTCGAAAAACTTCGAGCTGATATCGCCGACTGCCCCGGCCTTTCGGAGCGTGACGATGTCTTCTTCCTGCAGGTACCCCATCGTTTCCATGGTGGAGTCCTGAAGCGGATTGCCTAGGCCCACGAGGGCAAGCTCCACGTTCCGGCCTTCCTCCAGCACCTGGGCAATGTCTTTGGACTGCACGAGACGCTCTTTCAAATCGTCAGTTTCAACCATCGCCGGAGCGTACAAATAAGAACAGGAGGCATTCATTTTCTGGGCAAAATGAAATGCCAGCTGATTGGAGTGCAGATGCACGTATTTGTTCCCCATTCCCCCGATCAGCGGCGTAATATGAATGTCTCTATGTTCGACGTACGGATACTCTTCAATAAGTGAACGCAGAGTTGATCCCCATGAAATACCGATCCGCTTTACCTGCTCGGATCTCTTCGCTACATAGGAAGCGGCTGCTTTTCCGATCAGACGCTTGCCGAGGTCAGGTGTGAAGCCTGTCGTTGAAACGACTACTGCTTCTTTCAGGCCGTACTTCTTTTCAAGCTTCTGCTCAAGATCAACGGTATGCACACTTTCATCTTTAATATATATTTCAACGATGCCTTCATCCCGGGCCCGCTGCAGCATTTTGGAAATAACCGGACGGGAAACACCCTGCTTTTTGGCGATCTGGGCCTGGGTCCAGCCGTCGAAATGATACAGCTTCGCTACTTTTACGGTTTCTCTTTTTTCTTCCCAGTTGAGCATAATTCTTCCCTCTATTCCATAGATTCATCTGTTCCCAGTATATCACTCCCTGCCAAAAAACTATATACGCTTACACGGCTTTTTATTGATGAACCGGACGTCCCGCGAGCGCAGACGCGCCTTCGAACAACGCCTCCGACAGCGAAGGATGCGCATGTACCTGACTGCTCCATTCTTCGGTGGTGCCTTCAAGATGAATATAGGCGGCCGGCTCTCCGATCATTTCGGTAACATGGGGGCCAGCCATCACAACACCGAGAATCTCGCCGAACATTTCCCGGGAAATGATTTTGACAAAACCCCGGGTCTCCCCCATTGTCATCGCTTTCGCATTTCCCTGCAGCGGCACGGTCTTTACTTTAATATCGCTGTACCTCTGCTTTGCTTCATGCTCAGACAGACCCACTGATGCTATTTCCGGAAGGGTATAAATGCACCTCGGCACGAGCGAGAGATCCATGGAAGGCGCAGCGCCCGCAGCATGCTCTGCGGCAATAATGCCCTCGGCACTTGCCGCATGGGCAAGCTGCCATCCGCCGACAATATCTCCTGCAGCATAAATACCCGGTACCGATGTCTGCATCGCATCGTTCACCGCTACAAAGCGGCCGTCCATGCGTAATTCAAGGTCTTCAGCTGCCGCGATGACAGGCGAGCGTCCGGTGGAAATAAGCAGCATGTCTGTTGTGAGCTCGCGGTCGTTTCCGGAGGCATCCTGCACGTTGACGACTGCCTGATTTCCCTGCTGTCTGGCAGAAGTAACCGACGTGCCTGTAAGAATAGTAACTTCCAATTCTTCAAGTGCCCCGGCCAGCATTTTCGCAGCATCTTCGTCCTCCTGTGGTATCAGCCGTTCAGCCGCTTCAATAACTGTCACCTGCACCCCGAGTGACTGATACAGGCAGGCGTATTCAGTACCGATGAATCCCCCGCCGACGATGGCCATTGACGAAGGAAGCGATTGGCGGTTGTAAATCGTGTCACTCGTATAATATTCAGTATCTTCAAGACCGGGAATAGGCGGTACTGCCGGCACGGAGCCTGAAGCAATGATGACGGCTCTGCCGGCTACTAGTGTTTCTTGGCCGTCTTGACCGGTGATAGTAACCTGTTTGTTTGCATGAACTTTTCCCCGCCCAGCAAAAACCTGGATACGTCCTTTTTTCATCAGCGACTGGACGCCCTGGCGGAGCTGCTGGATCACCTGGTCCTTCCGCTCAAGCATTTCTTCGTAGCGCAGATGAAAGCCTTCCACCTGAATGCCGTATTTAGAAGCATTTCGTACGTAGTTCACTGCTTCTGCGTTCTGGAGAAGCGTTTTGGACGGTATGCACCCGCGGTTCAGGCACGTTCCCCCGAGCTCGCGATCTTCGACAAGCGCCGTGGACTGCCCAAGGCCGGAAGCCCGGAGCGCAGCTACATAGCCAGCCGGTCCGCCGCCGACAATTACCTGGTCAAACGTTTCCATCGGTCCACCTCCTTCTAGACAAACAGCTGGTACGGCTGTTCGAGCATTTGTTTGAAGTCTGTTAAAAATGCAGCAGCCGGAGCCCCATCAATAATACGGTGATCAAAGGAAAGACTTACGGCCATCATCCGGCGCACCGTGATTTCTCCTTTTATTACTACCGGCTTCTCCTGTATACGACCAACCCCAAGAATAGCCGCTTCCGGCTGGTTAATGATCGGGGTGAAATGATCAACTGCATACATTCCTAAATTACTGATCGTAAACGTACTACCCGAAAGCTCTTTGCCGGGAAGGGTTCCGTTCCGGGCCGCGGCAGCTGTCTGTTTGGTTTCAGCGACTAATTCCGCGAGTCCTTTTGTTTCTGTATGGCGAATCACCGGAACCAGCAGCCCCCGGTCTGTGGCTACAGCGACTCCCATATGCACAGACGACTGCTTTGTGATCCGGCTGTCTGTCATGGAGGCATGCACATCCGGATGCTTTTGGAGCGCCCGGCTGCCCACAAATATCAACAGCTCCGTCACGGACAGCCGTTGGCCGGTCTGTTTTTCTATAACTGGGAGCAGCTGCTCCCTCAGCTCCATAGCAGCTTCCATATCAATTTCAGTGTTAAGCGTTACATGTGGCACTTCGCTTGCACTTTGCTGCATACGCTCTGCAACTACTTTCCGGATGCCTTGAAGCGGCTCAGAGTGAAGATCCTCTTCCACCGGTGGCGCGGTGACATCGGCCCGTGTGATTTTGCCGTAGCTGCCGCTTCCTTTTACGGCAGACAGATCCACGTTATTTGCCTCTGCTTCTTTTTTAGCAAGCGGCGTACTGCGCACGTGCTCGCCCTCTGCAGCAGCGTGAACATCCGAAGCGTGAATACGTCCTCTCGCTCCGCTCCCCTGTATTAAGGAAAGCTCTACTCCCTGTTCACGCGACAGTCTCCGCGCTGCCGGAGTAGCACGCACGCCTTCTGTTTGTTCAGCTTCCACTGATTGCTCTGCCACTTCGGCAGCCGGCGCCTCCGGGACGTTTTCAGGTTCTGATTTGCTTTCAGATCCCGGTTTTTCCTCGGGCACCTGCTCGCCCTCTTCACCGATGTAGCCAACAATACCGTTCACCGGCACCTCTTCGTCTTCGTCGTAGTAGCGCTTCAGCAGGATACCTTCTTCGTATGCTTCCACTTCAATATTTATTTTATCGGTCATTACCTCGAGCAGCGGCTCGCCGACCTCCACTGGGTCTCCCTCCTGTTTAAACCACTGCAGAAGCGTTCCGGTTTCCATTGTACTGCTTAATTTGGGCATAAATACTTCCTTTGCCATGAATACTGCCCTCCTTTACCGGCGGTGGACGCTGTCACGCGCCGCCTGCATAATATCGTCCACCTGCGGGACCATTGCTTTTTCAAGCGCCGGATTATACGGCACAGGGATTGGCAGTGCCCCGAGCCGGCGAACCGGAGCATCCAAATAATCAAAAGCTTCGCTTTCTGCAATCATGCTCGCTATTTCGCCTCCGTAGCCGCCTCTTTTAACGGCTTCATGCACAACAATTACTTTTCCAGTTTTTTTAACGGAGTCCACGATTGTTTTCTCATCGAGCGGCACGAGAGTTCGCGGATCAATCACTTCCACATCGATACCTTCCTCAGCCAGCTTCTCCGCTGCCTCGAGCGCTTTATGCACCATCACAGCGGTTGCAACGATCGTTACGTCCTTACCCGCACGCTTCACGTCTGCCTCTCCCAAAGGAATCGTATACGCTTCCTCCGGAACGTGCTCTTCGCTTTTGTACAACAGTTTGTGCTCGTAAAAAATAACTGGGTTCGGGTCGGCAATAGCGGCCTTTAACAGCCCTTTGGCGTCTGACGCCGTAGAAGGCTGTACTACCTTTAGGCCGGGAACATGAGCTACCCAAGCTTCCAGGCTCTGTGAATGCTGGGCCGCCGCCCCGGTTCCGGAGCCTGAAGGCGTCCTCAGCACCATCGGCACGTTTCCCTTGCCGCCGTACATATACCGGAGCTTCGCTGCCTGGTTGGCCAGCTGGTCCATCGCAATCGTAATAAAATCCGAAAACTGCAGCTCGACGACCGGCTTCATGCCAGTAAGAGCCGATCCGATCGCAGCACCGGTAATAGCCGCCTCGGAAATAGGGGTGTTGCGTATCCTCTCCGGTCCGAACTCTTCAATCATTCCGCGGGTAACACCGAAGGCTCCGCCGTATACTCCGATATCCTCTCCGAGAATAAAAACGTCCTGGTCCTCCCGCATTTCCTGTGACAGTGCTTCACGTACGGCTTCGGCAAAGGTAATGCTCCGTGTAGTTTCCTTGTTATCTGAAGAATTTACTGCGCTCGACTGCATCGTCAGGCACTCCTTTCTATATTAAGCATAGACATCCTCAAGCAGTGTATCCGCAGAAGGTTCGGGACTCTGTTCCGCAAACTCCACCGACCGTTCAATTTGGGCTTTCGTTTCTTTCTTCACTGTTTCGGCTTCCTCCGATGTGATGATTCCGCGCTCGATCAAGGCCTCCTGGAAAAAACGGATCGGGTCTTTATCCTTCCACTCTTTTTCTTCTTCTCTTGTCCGGTATTTCTTCGCATCGCTTTTGGAATGGCCCTTCCACCGGTATGTTTTCGCCTCTATGAGAACCGGGCCGCTTCCGTTTCTTGTATACTTCACGGCTTCTTTCATAACCGTCATGACCTCGGGGAGATTATTGCCGTCAACGACATGGCCCGGAATACCGTAGCCGGAAGCACGATCGGCAATATTTTCGATTTTCACCATATCCTTGACCGGGCCGGACATACCATACTGGTTGTTTTCGCAGACAAAAATGACCGGAAGATCCCAAATAGCAGCCAGGTTCACTGCTTCGTGAAAGCTGCCTTCATTTGCCGCCCCGTCCCCGAAGAAACAAACGGTAATATACCCTTCCTGGCGCATCTTTGAAGTAAGTGCTGATCCGACAGCTAAAGGTATGCCACCTCCGACGATACCGTTGGCACCCAGGTTGCCTTTTTCGACATCCGCAATATGCATGGACCCGCCTTTACCTTTACAGTAGCCGGTTTCCCGGCCAAACAGTTCTGCCATCATCCGGTCCGGATCTGCTCCTTTGGCGATGCAGTGCCCGTGGCCCCGGTGGGTGCTCGTGATTTTGTCTTTATCTTCAAGCATCGCACATACACCTACAGCCGAAGCTTCCTGCCCTACACACAAGTGGGTCGTACCGTGAATCATGCCTTTGGCGAAAAATTCATCTACTTTTTCATCGAACCAACGAACGGTCCACATCTGCTCGAGCCAATTGACCAGCTTTTCCTTCGGCTCTTCCCAAACCCAATCTGCCTGCGTCACAATAACGCCTCCTTTTACATTTGTTCTTTATTATGACCTTTGTAAACATAATAGCTTTATTTCATTCGTTCGTCAACTAAACATCTGTAAAATATCCTTGAATTCTAAATATTGTTTCCGCTTTCATAAATTCAGCTGATTTTTGCAATTGTATTAATGGGAAACATTTGTTTACTGCAAATAAAAAAAGAGACGCCTTTACGTCTCTTTTCCCTGCCGTTCTTTAATTTCTGCCTGATGGCTGACAACGAGCTCCACCACCTGCCTGACATGTTCGTCATCGAGGGAATAATACACCGTTCTCCCTTCCTTCCGGAACTTTGTCAGTCCCAGCTTATGCATATAACGGAGGTGGTGGGACGCCGTAGCAATGGAGGAGTCGATGACTTCGGCAATACTATGTACACTCAATTCCGGCGTCAGGGCAAGTGCCTGGGCGATCTGCATCCGCTTGCCGTCAGCGAGTCCCTTAAGCATGTCTGTCATAATATCAAGCGATCGTTCCTGAATCTGCTGCTGGATCCAGTCTACATTATCTTCGTTTGGCATTTCTGTTCACCTGCCTGATCGTAATCATTCTTATTTCAATTGTACGCTTTCTTTCTATGCTTTCAACCGATCTGCTTTATTTTTTCATATGCTGGCTGTGTGTTTTCTATACTCTGGCAGCTTTGTTCTTTTCTATAATACAACGCATTGCGCAGGATGTATCCATACATAGCACTCCGGCAGCATTTCCAGCTTTTATATATGCTGAATCTACCATGGAATAAATAAGAACCGCGCGCGGCTTCGCAGGAGAGACCATTGACTGATACGATCCCTGCTTCATTTGAAGAAGCATATGAAAAATATACTCCGCTCGTCAAACGAATGATTACACGCCTCCGTATTTATCAGGAACAGGAGGAATATATGCAGGCCGGATACGTAGGATTATGGAAGGCATACTCTACCTTTTCTCCGGAAAAGGGTGCTTTTCCGGCGTACGCTTTTACCCTCGTGCGTGGGGAGATGCTGATGATGCTTCGCAAAGAAGCCCGGTTTTCCGAGCGACATCAGCTTTTTGATGACCACGGACCTTTTGAGCAGTCATCGGAAATGGAGGATCGCTTTGAGCTTGAAGCATACTTTCCTCTTCTTTCAGAACGGGAACGAACCTGGCTCATTGATTTTTCCATGTATTCCCTTCCTATACGTGATATTGCTGCAAAACACGGGGTAGCGGCCTCTACAGTCAAATCATGGCGGAAGTCCGCGTTGCGCAAGCTGCGTGCATACGCTGGAGAAAAGCAGCTGGATTAAATCGTCTGTCGCCGGTGTGCAGGTGGAGAAAGCTTTTCTACTTGTCCAGTTCTATCCACTGCCGGCTCGAGTTTTTTAGCTGTCCAGCTTCCTCCACCACCGGCTCGGGATCACATTCCATCCTTTCAAAAATAAAAGAGCTATTTTTTCCAAGGCTGGAATGTGCCTGTCGCCGGTATGCAGGTGGAGAAAGCTTTTCTATATATGATACAATTTAAATGCTGTTACCAGTAGAGAAATAAATGGAACGATAAATACATAGGAGTGATGTTATTGTGGCTGAGTCATTGACCATTGAACGTACAAAATCTCCGAAAACGAAGCCGGATTTTTCACAGCTCGCTTTCGGAAAAAACTTTACCGACCATATGTTTGTGGTGGATTACGTTGAGGGAGAAGGATGGATTGATCCAAGAATCGTACCTTACCAGCCGCTTACCATGGATCCTTCGAGTCTTGTATTTCATTACGGACAGGCTGTTTTTGAAGGGATGAAGGCGTATTATTCCGGCGGCAACATTATGCTTTTCCGTCCGGAAAAAAATTTCGAGCGGCTGAACCAGTCCAACCGCCGGATGAGCATTCCGGAGATCGACGAGCAGCTGTTGATAGATTCTTTAAAGGAGCTTGTTTCGCTTGAGCGTGACTGGATTCCACGCGGAGAGGGCCAGTCGTTGTATATCCGCCCGTTTGTGATTGCGACGGAAGCAAGTCTCAGCGTTAAGCCATCCTCCTCCTACAAGCTGCTGATTATTTTAACGCCTGTCGGCTCTTACTACGGCAGCGGCGGCGATGCCATGAAGCCGGTCAGCATCTATGTGGAAAACGAATTCGTCCGCAGTGTCCGCGGCGGCGTCGGATTCACCAAGACAGCCGGCAACTACGCGGCCAGTCTAAAGGCTCAGGAGCAGGCTGGAAGCGCCGGGTACGACCAGGTGCTGTGGCTGGACGGCGTAGAGCAGCGCTATATTGAAGAGGTCGGCAGCATGAATATTTTCTTTAAAATCAGCGGAAAGGTCGTAACTCCTGCGCTGAATGGAAGTATTCTTGAAGGAATCACCCGCGACTCCGTCATTGAGCTGCTGCATTACTGGGAGATTCCTGTGGAGGAACGCCGCATCGATATGGAAGAAATACGTACGGCATACGAAGCGGGCACACTTGAGGAAATTTTCGGCACCGGCACAGCAGCGGTCATTTCTCCTGTAGGCAAGCTGCGCTGGGACGCCCAGACCTATAAAATCAATAATGAAGAAACCGGCCCTCTAGCCAAACAGCTGTACGATACGATCACTGGCATTCAGACCGGGGACAAGGAAGACGTGCTGCGTTGGACCCGGACGGTATAAAATGGATAAAAAACGGCTCTTCATCACGGGGAGCCGTTTTGTTCTGAATGAAATTCTTCCGTTTTTCATATTGTATGCTAGAATATACCTACGCATCTTTTACAAGTGATACCCGCACGGAAAGAGGAGGAGGGAACGATTGAAACAATTAGCGCTTTCTTTACGCGATGGCCGTATGCTTAGTATTTCCATGTTCGGTGATCCGGACGGAACACCTGTCCTTTATGTACACGGAGTCGGAAGCTCCCGGCTTGAAGCCGCAATTGGAGAAGAAGCTGCCGCTTCCAACTCTCTTCGTATTATTTCTGTTGACCGCCCGGGCTACGGCCTCTCCACTCCCGATCCTCATGGCACTTTTCTGCAGTTTTCCAAGGATATCGATGAGGTAATGAATCATTTTGAAATCCAGCGCTGTTCCTTGATCGGTGTCGGCTGCGGAGGTCCATACGCAGCAACCAGCACCAGTCTTCTGAAGGGGCGCGTCAGCGAGCTCCATTTAGTTGGTTCGCTCGGTCCCACAGAGGATCCTGACCTGTTTCGTTTGCTCGATACCTCTTTAAAAGCACCACTGCAAACGATTCAGGAAGCGCCGGAGCTTCTGCGCAGCCGGTGGGAGCAGACGAATATGGAGGATAAGATCTTCCAGACGGAATCCGAACAGCTTTCCAGGGAAGAACAGCAGTACGTGACTCCGTTTATTCTGGATAAATGGAGGTTTGCGGTCCAGGAATCCGCCCATTCTGCTGAAGGCTTCCTCCGCGATCTCCAGACGCTGATGACACCCTGGGCCTACCATTTGGAAAACATCGACACGCCGGCTTACATCTGGGCGGGTGAAGAAGACGAAATTATCCCCCTCCGGCACGCGGTATACCTTGCCAATCATATCGAGCGTTCCACCCTTGAAACGTTTCCCGGCATGGGTCATATCGCGACAGAGGTTCTCGGGATCAATACAGCTCTTCAGCAGATCAGTAAAAATCGCGCACTGTCATAAAACGAAGCCGCCCCGATAAAAGGACGGCTTCGTTTATTATTTAGCGGATAGCTTTTAAAATAAAGCTTAGAATAACGACGAAAATAATCGCACCGATTAACGCCGGGAAAATCGCAATACTGCCGATGACCGGCCCCCAGGAACCAAAGATGGCCCCGCCAATCCAGGCACCGATAATACCTGCGATAATGTTACCTAAAATGCCGCCTGGAATGTCTTTGCCCAGTATTAAACCGGCAAGCCAGCCAATCAGACCGCCGACGATAAGAAATAGTATAAATCCCATTACATTGACTCTCCTTTCGTTATCTTGTCCAACCTCTCCTTTTCCCGTAACAATTTATATCCAATCTCTTTTATACAAAAAACCGGCTTTCTATTCGAAAGCCGGAAAACTTATTTTTTTATTTCTTGTGAACCACCGCTCCATCGGCGCATCATATTTAAAAGAGGTTGTCTTTTAGCCCCAATTAAACCTACTACTTCTGCACTTAATTGTATTAAAAGTAGCAGGAAAATAAATATGACTATGGAAGTCCATAACGTGACATTGGAAAACAATAGCGCTGAAGCTCCAAAAAAGATACCTATAGTGTAAATTATTAGAACTGTCGCCCTATGACTGAACCCCATTGCCAACAAGCAATGGTGTAAGTGTCCCTTGTCAGGCGACATAATACGCTGCTTGTTTAAAAATCTTCTTATAATCGCAAAAAGCGTATCAAATATTGGCACTGCAAGAATTAATACAGGAGCGATTAAACTAAACAAAGTCACACTTTTGAAAAAACCCATCAGTGAGATTATTGCTATAGAGTAACCAAGGAATAATGATCCGGTATCACCCATAAAGAGCTTTGCTGGATGAAAATTAAATATCAGAAAAGCCATTGTGCTCGCAATTAATACTACAGCGATTGAAATGACTGCTACATGTGCCAACGGGTCTATAATAGCCATTACTAATATAGTAGATATAGCAATTGTAGCTACTCCCCCGGCCAGCCCATCCAGACCGTCAATCAAATTAATAGAATTCATCACGCCTATAATCCAAAGTACAGCCATTGCAGAACTTAAAAAGCCCATTTCTACTCTACCAATTAACGGAATTTCTATAAATTCAATGGTTAAACCTGAGGTAACTACCACTACCGCAGCGATTAATTGAATTAGAAACTTTAATTTAGCATTTAAAGTAAAACGATCATCCAACAGCCCCATTATTATGATCATAGCTGCCCCAATACCAATTTGGGGGAGATATTCACTGTCCACCTGCAAATATATACACCCAGCTATAGTCCCAAGAATAATGGAGAGTCCCCCTACTCGGGGCATTGACTTTAAGTGGACTTTTCTTTCCTCAGGTTTATCTACAAATCCAAATTTATCAGCATAACGAATGATAAGAGGATTCGTCAGCAATGCGACAGTAAAGGCTATTATAAAAGCTATCGCGTACTCCCAAAGGCTCATTGAGTCATTCACCCACTTTAGTCTGCTCTTTTGTAAACCTATTTCATTGTAGGCTTATCTTTCTTAACTTACAATACCCGTTCTTAAAATTAGATAAAACTCCATCTAATCTCCCTAACGTATAAGACGTAAGTTAAAATAAAAGGTTTCATTAATTTAAGTAATATAACAAAATATCTTAAGAACTCTCTAAATAGAAATACCAGCCTCAAAGTTGCTTCATTTATTATAACATAATAAAATTAAAAATTTTAGAAAATTCTGGTGGGCTTCCGTCAGTGTTAAGCGTACAAAAATGAACCCTCCCATTAATCGCATACCGAAAAAGGACTGCAGCGCCCGTTCAAGCTGCAGTCCTTTTCACTATTGAATCGCAAACATCAGATCCGCTTCTGCTACGACCTTGCCATCCACGGAAGCTGTGCCTTTTCCTTTAACGATGGAGCGACGCTGTTTGGTGACCTCCATTTCAAGGCGCAGCTGGTCTCCCGGCTTCACCTGTCCTTTGAACCGGCATTCATCAATGCCTGCAAATAGGGCGAGCTTTCCTTTCATGTCTTCCTGCTGCATCAGCGCGACGCCGCCGGCCTGGGCGATTGCTTCAATAATAAGCACTCCCGGCATCACCGGATAGTCAGGGAAGTGCCCGTTGAAAAATTCTTCATTGGCGCTGACATTTTTAATGCCTACCGCCCGCTCCCCGGGTTCTACCTCGATAATTTTATCGACCAGCAGAAACGGGTAGCGGTGGGGAATAATCTCTTTAATTTGTTCTATTGAAAGCATCATTTTTTCCTCACTTTTTATGCTAATTTCCTCGGATTAACCGGTAAATCTCCAGCCAGGTCGATGGGTTTAAAGCCTGAAAAGGGTTGCCTCCCCCGACCGCATAGCCGATCATCAAGCCGATAATCGAGCAGATAAAAGCCAGAACTAAAATAATAATCAGCCAATGCCACCAGAGCAGGTGCTGAAGACGTGCACGTACCTTCTGCGCGCCTCTTTTCAGCTGTTCTTTCCTATTCGGTTTGGAAGTCCTTGTATGGTTGTCCTGATTGTTCATATGTACTATCTATGCTCCCTTAACCGCAAAGACTTATCGAATACTGTTAATTAATCCAAGCATCTGGTCTCCCTGCGTCAACGCGCGGGAATTAAACGAGTATTGTCTTTGGGCATTCATCATATTTACTAATTCATTCGATAAATCCACATTAGACTGCTCGACCATTCCCTGCTTTACGCTGGACGGGTCAGCTTCTATAACCATATCATCTTCCGCTGCCCCGAGTCCATCTAAATCCTCAAAACGATACCGATTGCCCCCGACAGACGTTAACGCCTGTGGGCGCTCCACCTGTACCACGCCAAATGAACCAAGGTTCACCGTGTCACCGGCTGCCGTTACAGCTGTCAGTTCCCCGTTTTCCTGCATTGAAAACTCGGAAGCTCCTGCAGGAATATCAAATCTTCCTCCGGCTTCGTTTAATACAAATCCGCCGTTCTGATCAACGAGCGTATAGCTTCCAGGCGTCTCAGGGTTTTCTGACAGATACAGCTGCCCGTCTTTTGTATATTCAACCACCCCGTCTTCTGCTTCTATCTGGAAAAAAGCATCCGTGTCCTCAAGAGCAAAATCGAGCTCCCGTTCACTCTCTTTCAGCGATCCCTGCTCCATGCGAAGCGCTGTCTGACCGACTGATGCTCCCCCGCCTGTTCGTATCCCCGGAGGAGTAAGCCGGCCGGTGCCGTTTTCCGGCATTGGCATGTTGTCCTGCTGCTGGTACATCATTTCACTGAATGTCGCCTGTCGTGATTTAAATCCAGCTGTCTCCGCGTTGGAGAGGTTATTGCTGATGGTATCCATCTGCTGCTGGACAGACCCCATGGATTGAAATGGTATGCGTAATCCCGAATACATGCTCTCTTCCTCCTGAATTCTATTTTATATGTTCACCGTATAGTTAACCGAGCCGTCCGACTTCATTCACAGCCTTTTCCATGCTGCGGTCATACGTCTGCATAACTTTCTGATTGGATTCGAACATCCGGTACGCTTCCATCAGCTCCGTCATCGCCTGGGTGGAGTCGGTGTTGGACTGTTCGAGAAACCCCTGTTTCATCTGATAGCGGACGTCTTCATTATCCGCTGCAGCGCCGAGCTCCTCCTCCGCTTCAAAAAGACCCGCTTCGGTTTTGACTAAATCGTTGGTGTCCGGTGCATAAGCCACGCCCAGCTGACCGGCTTCCCCGCCGTTTTCAAGCAGCACCGTGCCGTCTTCGGTAATTTGAAAATTCTCATTTCCCGTTTCCACAGGGGCGCCTTCGTTATTTAGTATGTACTGCCCCTCCGAGGTCGTTAAAAATCCTTCTGCATCCACTGTCCAGTTTCCGTTCCGGGTGTAGGCCGTTCCGTCTTCTCCCTGGACCGTGAACAGCACTGCGCCGTTTTCATCCGGCACCTCTGCTTCGAGCAGAGCAACATCGGCTGGCGCGTTAGTTTCCTGCAGCTCTCCCGGAGTAAACGAAGGAGTCTGGTCCTGCATGTAGACGCCTGTGCCAAGTGAGCCGATCGTATGCGGCC
Organism: Marinococcus sp. LNSP9103-4; assembly: GCF_056034345.1. Taxonomy (NCBI): domain Bacteria; kingdom Bacillati; phylum Bacillota; class Bacilli; order Caryophanales; family Bacillaceae; genus Marinococcus; species Marinococcus sp. LNSP9103-4. The sequence goes on from NZ_JBQLIA010000006.1 coordinate 61,005, forward strand.
CTTTTCCTGCATTTTCCGCATGCAGCAGCTGCTGTGGAAACGTCCGGATCGCACTTTGATCGGATTTGTAGCCCGGTGTGTTGGCGTTGGCAATATTATTGTTCAGCATATCCGTTTTTCTCTGCTGGGCTGTCATCCCCGACGCAGCGTTATAAAAACCCCTCAGCATAATTGTATTCCCCGTTTCCGTAATGTAGGCCGAACGTAAGCCTGGCTGGGCATGCTTCTATCTTCAAATCGTCCACATTTATAATTAGTTCTATTTTACCACAAACGTCTAATCCGAGGAATATAAGCCCGCATTTAGTGAAGTATATCCTATTTCGACGGATACTATATACCTACTCTTAAAGCATAAAAAGACCACCACTGAATAGTGATGGCCTGCTTTATTGAAAACTTAATTAAGAGCGCTGGGCTGTTTTCATGGAAGTGTCTGCTTCCTCGTCTGCATTTACGCGTTTTACATTTGCGCCGAGACCCTGCAGCTTTTTATGAAAGTCTACATATCCACGGTCAAGGTGACGGAGCTCTGTTACCGTTGTTTCTCCCTCTGCTACGAGACCGGCAACGATCAAAGCGGCGCCTGCACGGAGATCGGTAGCTGACACTTCAGCGCCCTGCAGTTTTTTCGGGCCGCTGATAATAGCCGTGCGCCCTTCAATTTTGATGCTTGCGTTCATACGCTGGAATTCTTCTACGTGCATAAAGCGGTTTTCAAAAACCGTTTCTGTAATAAGGCCGGTGCCCTTTGCCTGGGTTAGAAGCGCCATAAACTGCGCCTGCATGTCTGTTGGGAAGCCAGGATGCGGCATCGTCTTAATATCGACCGGCTTTAAAATATCCGGGCCAGTGACAAGCATGCCTCCGTCGCTTTCTTCAATTTTCACACCCATTTCCCGCATTTTTGCTACAAGCGGGCGTAAATGTTCGTGCATTGCCCCTTCGACGAATACTTCTCCTCCGGTGATCGCAGCAGCAATCATAAAGGTTCCTGCCTCAATCCGGTCCGGAATAATCGTATGCTCCGCTCCGGTTAATTTATCTACACCTTCAATGCGGATCGTGCCGGTTCCAGCGCCGCGGACTTTGCCTCCCATGGCATTAATAAAGTTGGCAAGGTCCGTGATTTCCGGCTCTTCTGCGACGTTTTCAAGCGTTGTCGTACCTTCTGCAAGAGCAGCGGCCATCATGATATTTTCCGTAGCACCAACACTTGGAAAATCAAGATAAATGCGTGCTCCCTGCAGGCGTTTTTCTACCTTCGCTTCGATATAGCCATTACCGATTTCCACGTGCGCACCCATTGCTTCAAATCCTTTCAGGTGCTGGTCGATCGGGCGGGAGCCAATCGCACATCCCCCCGGAAGTGCGATGTGGGCAATCCCTTTTCTTGCCAAAAGCGGACCCATAACGAGAAATGAAGCCCGCATTTTGCTGACATATTCAAACGGAGCTTCCGTGGAGAGGTCTCCCGTGGCGTCAGCTGTCCAGCGGTGGTCCTCGTAATTAACTTCTGTTCCGACATGGCGCAAAACATTGGAGATCGTGTCTACGTCTGCGAGCGGCGGCACATCATAAAGTGTGCTTTGCCCTTCTTCTGCCAAAAGAGTAGCTGCAATAACAGGCAGAACCGCATTTTTTGCTCCTTCTGCTTTGACGGACCCCTTTAGGCGTCTGCCTCCCTGTACAATAATTTTATCCAATTTAATTCCCTCCGCTATACTTATGCATATTATCTTTTTGTGCTGCGTACTTTACCTGAAAGAGTTGTGCTTTTTTTCGTCCATTTGTCTAACCTTTTCATTAGTCGCTTCCCGTCTCAAAACGTTACAGAGGTAAAGAGACAGTTTTTCCGTGTCCATTTCAGCAGCATCGATGAGTTTCATACAGAATCCTTTACCCGCTCCCGCATTTTCATAATCTTTTATGCCAAAAGTGTGAAAAACAGGTAACGAAGATACAAAGAAAAATCAAAATAATCGATAAAGAAACTGCTTACAGAGTAGCTGATTGCAATAGCGAACAATATAATCAAAAGTCTTCCCTTCAGGCTTTCCGGCCTCCGGATAAAAACGTCAAACCGAAACGCCTGCAGACACCACCAGGTCAGGATAAAAAAAGAGAGATGAAGCAGGATATGTATTAGTGCTTCCTGGCCGTCCGGATTCATGCCATCATGCCTTTCTTTGTTGCTGTACAACGTTCTTTGCAAATTTTAAGCCACGTTTCAGAGTAACCAAATGCATAAGGGAAAACAAGAGACGAAGGTTCTGCTACTATGTGCGGCGGTCATTGGATTCACGAGGTCTTGTACTATTTTTATAAAAGTTTGTATAACTATAAGCATATTTTATTATAAAGGATTCGTAATCAAACATCTATAGTTCTATCTTCTTTAGAAACACAGGTGCTGCTACTATTTAATTTCACTATTCACTGCCGGGGCCATACTCATATAAAACAAAAGAACCGTTTCTCCTTTTGGAAAAACGATTCTTCAGGTGTAACTTTATGAGCCTTCGGAAACCTTCAGTCGGGTATTGGCCCGTTTTAACGCAAGGCGTGCCCGCATGATGTCAATTTCCTCTTCATTTATCCGGTCCAGTCGTTCCTCCGCCCGCTCTTTGGCGATGCGGGCTCGTTCCGGATCGATCTCTCCTGGAGTTTCTGCAGATTCCGCTAAGATATTAACGGCGTCAGAGCGGACTTCTACGAATCCTTCACTCACAGCCAGTAATTTTACTTTGTTGTCATACTTAATGCGGACTGCATCAATCTTTAGAGGAGCCACGGTTGGAACGTGGCCGGGGAGAATCCCCATTTCGCCACTTTCCGCACGAACACTGACCATCTCTACTTCTCCATCAAAGACGGACCCGTCCGGAGTCACTACGCTGAGATGCATCGTTGCCATCTGTGTTCTCCCTCCCCCGTGTCGTCCTTAGGACATAGATTTTGCTTTTTCCACTACATCTTCAATCGGGCCGACAAGGCGGAAGGCGTCTTCCGGTACGTCATCGTGCTGCCCGTCAAGAATTTCCTTAAATCCACGCACTGTATCCTGCACGGATACGTACGTACCCTTCTGGCCGGTAAACTGCTCTGCCACGTGGAAATTCTGTGAAAGGAAGAACTGAATGCGGCGGGCACGGTTTACCGTGAGCTTGTCTTCTTCGGAAAGCTCTTCCATCCCGAGGATTGCGATAATATCCTGGAGTTCATTGTATTTCTGGATTGTTTGTTTCACCTGCTGGGCAACATCGTAATGCTCCTCACCGACAACCTCCGGTGCAAGCGCACGTGAGGTGGAAGCGAGCGGATCCACAGCTGGATAAATACCCATTTCTGTTAGCCGGCGCTCCAGGTTGGTTGTCGCATCAAGGTGGGCAAACGTTGTTGCCGGTGCTGGGTCCGTATAGTCATCGGCGGGCACATACACTGCCTGAATCGATGTAACCGACCCTTTTTTCGTGGAAGTGATACGTTCCTGCAGCTGACCCATTTCGGTCGCAAGCGTTGGCTGATACCCAACGGCGGACGGCATCCGGCCGAGGAGGGCGGATACTTCCGAGCCTGCCTGCGTGAAACGGTAAATGTTGTCGATAAAGAGAAGCACGTCTGCCCCTTCTTCATCACGGAAATGCTCTGCCATTGTCAGGCCGGTCAGAGCTACGCGCATCCGGGCACCTGGCGGTTCGTTCATCTGGCCGAACACCATGGCTGCTTTATTAATAACGCCAGAATCGCTCATTTCAAAGTAAAGGTCGTTCCCTTCACGGGTACGCTCCCCTACCCCTGCAAACACGGAGATACCGCCGTGCTCCTGGGCAATGTTGTTAATAAGCTCCTGAATAAGTACCGTTTTCCCTACGCCGGCACCACCGAACAGGCCGATTTTTCCGCCTTTTACGTAAGGGGCAAGCAGGTCTACAACTTTAATGCCTGTCTCAAGCACCTGCGTTTCCACAGCGAGCTCGTCAAATTGTGGCGGCTTACGGTGAATCGGCTTGCGCTCGACGCTGTCCTCCACCTGCTCTTTCATATCAATAGGTTCACCAAGAACGTTAAATACGCGGCTCAGCGTGTCATTTCCAACCGGAACCGAAATAGACCCTCCTGTGTTGGTCACTTCTGTTCCGCGGATTAAACCGTCTGTCGAAGACATCGCGATCGTCCGCACGGAGTTGTCGCCCAAATGCTGCGCAACTTCGAGAGTAACTTCAATTGCATCCTTATTTTCGGTGGCCGGCTGTGATACGCGGAGCGCGTTGTTTAGTTCCGGAAGCTGACCGCTTGGGAACTGAACATCAATAACCGGTCCCAAAATCTGAGTAATTCGACCGTTTTCTTCACTCATTGTAATTGTTCCCCTCCTTACTGTCCGGCTCGGCCGGACGAAATGATTCTTCTATTCAAGCGCAGCTGCACCGCCGACGATTTCGGTAATTTCCTGCGTCACGGCCGCCTGGCGGGCACGGTTATAGGAAAGGGTTAAATCATCGACCATGTTGTTGGCGTTATCGGTTGCTGCACTCATCGCTGTCATCCGGGCCCCGAACTCACTGGCTTTGGCATCAAGCAGGGCGCCGTAGATTAAGCTTTCCGCATACTGCGGAAGAAGCTGCTTTAAAATCGCTTCCGGCGAAGGCTCGTATTCATACTGGGCTGTGCCTTTGCTGTCCTCTTCACTTACTTCCTCCGTCAACGGCAGCAGTTTCTTTTCTGTTACCTTCTGCTGGATCGGGTTAATGAAGTGGTTGTACCAGATATACAATTCGTCCACGTCTTCATTTGCATACAAATCAACGGCAAGACGCGTAACGTTTTTAATATCGTTAAAGGACGGCTGGTCCGGCAGACCCGTAATTTCATCGAACATTGGAATGCCGTAACGTTTTAACAGGTCCCGTCCCGTCCGGCCGATTACAATCACACTGTATTCGTCCTTTGACTGGTGACGCTCCCGCAGCTTTTGCATTAAGTCCCGAAGAATGTTCGAGTTATATGCCCCTGCAAGCCCCTGATCTGTAAATATGGCAATGTAGCCGGTCTTCTTTACAGGACGTTCTTCAAGCATGGGGTGGGAGATACCGCTGCTGCCGGCAGCGATGCCGGAAACAACGTCTTTAATTTTTTTCGTATACGGCTCATATCGCTGAGCATTTTGCTGGGCCTTATTCAGCTTCGACGCAGAGACCATTTCCATGGCACTTGTAATCTGCTTCGTTTTTTTCGTCGACTGGATACGGCCTTTAATTTCTTTTAAGGAAGCCATCTGTTCACCACCTTTTGAACCTTTTTACGTTCGGCACTCTTTATTTTGAAGGGTTAAATGACTTCTCAAACGATTGAATCGCCTGTTTGAACTCTTCTTCGTCCGGAAGTTTTCCAGTGTCACGAATACCTGCCAAAAGCTCTGAATGACTTGATTCAAGATACGCAAGCAGTTCTTTTTCGTAACGGCGGATGTCGTCTGTTGGGATGTTGTCCAGGAATCCTCTTGTCAGGGCAAACACAATTGCGACCTGCAGCTCCATCCGAAGCGGCTGGTGCAGTCCCTGTTTGAGTACTTCTACTGTTCTTCCCCCGCGGGCCAGTTTGTCCTGTGTCGATTTGTCCAGGTCGGAACCGAACTGGGAGAAGGCTTCAAGTTCACGGAACGATGCCAGGTCCAGACGGAGCGTACCGGATACCTTTTTCATTGCCTTCGTCTGAGCCGAGCCGCCGACACGGGATACGGAAATACCCGGGTTGATGGCTGGACGGACGCCGGAGTTGAAAAGGTTCGCCTGCAGGAAGATCTGGCCGTCGGTAATGGAAATCACGTTTGTTGGAATGTAGGCACCTACGTCCCCTGCCTGGGTTTCAATGATTGGAAGAGCGGTCATTGAACCAGCGCCTCTCTCATCACTCAGTTTTGCTGCACGTTCGAGCAGGCGGGAGTGAAGGTAAAAGACGTCCCCTGGGAAGGCTTCACGGCCCGGCGGGCGGCGAAGGAGAAGGGAAAGTTCACGATAGGCGTTCGCCTGTTTTGTTAAGTCATCATACACAATAAGCACGTGCTTGCCGTTGTACATAAACTCTTCGCCCATGGAAGCTCCGGCATACGGAGCCAGGTAAAGCATTGGTGCAGGCTCGGAAGCTCCGGCGTTTACAACAATCGTGTAATCAAGCGCGCCTTTCTGACGGAACGTATCCACGACTTCTGCCACGGTGGAGTCCTTCTGTCCGATAGCCACATAAATGCAGATAACGTCTTCGTCCTTTTGGTTCAAAATCGTATCGATCGCAACTGCCGTTTTACCGGTCTGGCGGTCGCCGATAATGAGCTCACGCTGGCCGCGTCCGATAGGAATCATTGTGTCCACGGCTTTAATACCGGTCTGGAGCGGTTCGGATACCGATTGACGGTCCATAATTCCCGGTGCTCCGCTTTCAATTGGACGGGATTTGGTCGTGTTGGTGGAGCCGAGTCCGTCTACAGGCTGGCCAAGTGCGTTAACTACACGTCCGAGCAGCTCTTCGCCGACCGGCACTTCCATGATGCGGCCGGTCCGTTTGACCTGGTCGCCTTCACGAATTTCTTCATAGGCGCCGAGAATAATAATACCCACGTTGCCTTCTTCAAGGTTCTGCGCCATACCCATGACGCCGTTTTCAAATTCCAGAAGTTCACCGGCCATCGCGTTGTCCAGGCCGTAGGCGCGGGCGATACCGTCCCCTACCTGAATGACGATGCCGACTTCTTTGGACTCTGTTTCCGCTTCAAACTGTTCAATCTGCTGTTTAATTAAAGAACTAATTTCATCGGGTTTGATACTCACCAGGATTCACCCCATTCATGATAAATTCGTTTGCGTTATATTACGCTGCAAGCGGTCTAGCTGACCTTGAATGCTTCCGTCAAAAATTGTATGTCCAATGTGCACCTTCATGCCGCCAATGAGCGAAGGATCCACTCTGTTTTCAATATAAAGCTCACGCTTTCCGACCCGCTGGGCAAACTTGCGGGAGACTGCCTGCTTCTCTTCATCCGTTAATGGCTTCACGGTATAAACGACCGCGTTGGCAATGCCGAGACGGTCGTTAATCAGCGCAATTACTTCCACTGCCACTTCATCAATCAGGTGAAGCCGTTTCCGGTCAAGCAGCACATTCAGCATTGAACGGCTGCGCTCACTCCAGGAACCAAATGTACTCGCAATGAAAGACTGCTTTCTTTCACGGCTGATCGACGGGTATCTGAAAACCTGAGCAATCTCCGGATGCGTGTGGAACACTTCGAGCATCGCTTCCCATTCCTGCTTGGTCTCTTCAAGAGCCCCGTGTTCTTCCGCACTCTTTAACAGTGCACGGGCATAGCGTTTCGCCAGGGTTGGATTACTCATAAGCGACCGCCGCTTTCCTGTACGTATTCCTGAATCAGTTTTTCCTGTTCTTCTTCATCTAATTCTTTTTCAATAATTTTCGTCGCAATTAACACAGAAAGCTGGCCAACCTGGGCACGAAGCGCTTCAACTGCCTGCTCCCGCTCTCTCGTAATATCAGCGAGGGCATTATCTTTCACACGGTTAGCTTCTTCGTGGGATTCCCGGATAATTTCCTTGGACTGCTCCTGAGCTGTTTTACGGGACGTTTCAATGATGGACTGCGCTTCTTCGCGCGCTTTCTCCATTTCCACCCGCTGCTCTTCTAAATATTTTTCCGCTTCCTGACGGTGATTTTCCGCTGTCTCTATTTCATTGGAAATGTGATTTTCACGTTTTTTCATCTGCTCCACAATTGGACCCCAGGCGAACCGGCGAAGCAAAAGCAGTAAAATGACAAACGTAAAAAGTGAGAAAAGCACATCTCCGAACGCAAATGTAGATGGCAAAAGATTTCACTCCTTTCTTAGATATACAAAAGGAATGGCGAAGCCAGTTCCCCCACTCCGCCATTTTGCTTCCCTTTCCAAAACGTATGTTTATTGGAAAAGCGTGATAAAACCAACAACGACTGCGATGATCGGCACTGCCTCAACAAGACCGATACCAATGAACATAAGTGTCTGCAATCTGCCACCAAGCTCCGGCTGACGGGAAGTACCGTCGATTGCCCCTTTGATTACGATTGCGTTACCAATACCTGCACCAATTGCTGCTAAACCTGCTGCGATTGCAGCTGCTAAAAGACCCATGTGCAAATCCTCCTTAAATTAGTTTAAAACTATATTGTTGTTTCGTTGTTTCCGCAGATGCTGCTGTGATTAATGATCCGTTTCCACTTTGTGTGAAATGTAGACCATCGTTAGTACCAGGAAGATAAACGCCTGGATAAAACCGATAAACAGGCTGTATCCCTGCCAGGCAACCATTGGGATAATACCAAGAGCGGTACCGATTGGAAAGGTTGTACCCACCGTCGCCAGAAGCGTCAGCAGTATCTCTTTGGCATAAAGGTTGCCGAAAAGCCGTGCCCCGAGTGTCAATGTGTTGGTGAACTCTTCAAGAATGTTAATCGGGAAGAGAAATTTCTTTGGACGGAAGTAGTTCTTTCCGTACTCCTTCGCTCCGCGAAGCTTGATGCCGTAGAAGTGTGAAAGCACAATTACCATAACGGCAAGTGTCATCGTCACAACCGGATCAGCCGTCGGTGATTTCCACCAAAGCACGTGAGTTTCATCATTAATCAGCATGAACGGAATCCCGAGCAGATTCGCTACCAGTATGAACAGGAAAATCGTAATTCCAAGTCCGAAGAAACGTTCTCCGGTTTTCCAGTCCATGGTGCTTCCAATCATATTGCGGACGAATTCAATTACCATTTCAAACACATTCTGCATGCCAGTCGGTCTCATAGAGAGAGTCCGCGCACTCACCAATCCAATGATGAACACAATGGCTGCTGCAATAGTCAGCATCATGACATTGGAAAGATTGATGTGGAAGCCGGGTATACCAAACAAATCATAGATATACGGCGATTCGTGCTCTATATTCAAGTCTCAGTCACCCCTTTACTATGTTAGTCGATTGTGCGCTGCAGCTGAAAAACTACTTTTCTTTGCTGAAGTGAACGGATAAAGCATAAAGCAGCAGATAAGGACTGAACAATCCAATCACAAGGTAAAGCAGACGGAATTGTTCCGGAAACCGGACATAGAGCATGGCAATGACTACTCCTACTGCGAGCCTTGTGGCCATGCCAAACGGAAAAATCTTTTTTTCCGCGAGTACCGCCTTCTGGATTCGTTTTGTCTCCCGGTGGGCGTGCCAGATATTAAAAGCTCCTCCGCACGCTCCTGCAAATAAGCTCACTGCTTCCTGCCGGAACGCTGGAATCAGCGCCGGAGCACCAAACAATACAAGCATGCCAGCCAATCCTATAAATAACGAGCGGAGATACAAGCTTGTATCATTCATGCGCGGGCCACCTTTTCCTCCGAAACAGACTCATTAGTCCGTTAATACACTACGAAATCCATTGAGAGAATTTTTACACAACTTTATGTAACGTGGTTGTCCCCTGCATGTTTTTGGCAAAAAAAAGAAACAATTGCGTGGATCCTGCCGTTCATGAAGGAAATACAAATTTCTCCCATATGTAAACCTTATCATACGTTCTTCATCATCGTACAATAGCCGCCACATGATGTCAATGGACGAAATTAACGAAAACCCTGTATTGTCGCGTGTTTCAGGCATTTTCTATTTTGTGTCTATTAAGTGACATTTTCATATCTTCAAGCCAGGTAAAAGCTGGGCAGAAAGCATGAACGTGTTCTGCCACTGCCCCGCCTCATTAACAGAATATCCTTTTATAAATCAAAGAGCTTTTCCCGTACGTGCGGAAAAGCTCTCTCATCTATTATTTCGTGCCGAATAAACGGTCTCCTGCGTCCCCGAGGCCCGGAACAATGTAGCCTTTGTCGTTTAACTTCTCATCCATCGAAGCCAGGTAAATGTCCACGTCCGGATGTGCGTCCTGAACGAGTGCCACTCCTTCAGGCGCTGCGATTAAACACATGAGCTTGATATTCTGGGCTCCGCGTTTTTTCAGGCTGTTCAATGCCTCAATAGCAGAACCGCCTGTCGCAAGCATCGGATCAATCACGATAAATTCCCGCTCTTCGACATCACTCGGAAGCTTCACATAATATTCTACCGGCTGCAGCGTTTCCGGATCCCGGTACAGCCCGACGTGCCCTACTTTTGCTGCCGGGATCAATTTGATGATACCGTCGGTCATGCCGAGTCCTGCGCGCAAAATCGGCACCACTCCCAGCTTTTTGCCTGCAAGCGTATAGGATTTGGCCGGTCCCACCGGAGTTTCCACCGTTACTTCCTGAAGCTGAAGGTTTCTTGTAATCTCAAACGCCATCAGGGTAGAGACTTCATCGACAAGCTCCCGGAATTCCTTCGTTCCTGTTGAGACGTCCCGGATGAATGTAAGTTTATGTTGAATGAGCGGATGATCCAGTACATGTACATTTCCCATAAGTATAGTCGGCTCCTTTTTCCCCGGCATCAGCCGGTGCTTATTAACCCATGTCCCTATCGAACATATTCTTTAGAAATTCTACCTAAAAAGCGTGATGGATTCAAGGTTATATAAAATGACAGAAATATGCCGCAACTTCTGCGTGCTGCTGGAAATAACAGCAGCGCCCGGATGCACTGCTGCGAACGTTTATTTTAAATTGTCTTCAATGTATTTTACCGTTTTGCGCAGCTCTTTCGGACCCGGCCGGCCGAATGGATTTGTCTGGCGGTGCTGGTATAAAAATCTGCCTTCTTCGTCGATCAGAAAATATGCAGGCTCCCCGTGGGCTCCGTGATCTTCATATGGCGCTTCCGAGCTGTGATAAAAGACGCCGTAATCGTCGAGTACCTTCAGTGCTTCGTCGACAAGCACCGGGAACGTGAGTCCGTATTCTTCGGTCATCGTACGCAGGTCCTCAGGATTATCGGTGGAGATGGCTGTGATATTTACATTATTATTTTCAAAAAAACCGCGGTGCTCTTCCCAGGCCTGCAGCTCTTCCTTACATACCGGACACCATGAACCCCGGAAAAACACGAGCAGCTGCCATCCCTTACCTATTTTTTCTTCGAGTTTAAATTCTTCGCCGTTTACATCAGCAAGCGTGAACATCGGCGCTTTTTCATTTAGTGCAAAAACCATTTGAACTCCTCCTTTTCCCAATCTACATATACCCTAACACACTTGCATTCACCCCTGAAAAACAAAGGCGTCCGCCAAAAGGAATAAAAAAACAGCTGCCTCCTTTAAATAGGAGAACAGCTGTATTCATGCCCCTTTTTTGACCGGGGTCCGCCATCTTACAGATATTCGTAAATTGGGAAACGGCCCGTTAAAGTTTTCACGCGCTCAGCCGCTTCTTTTAATGCTTCCGCGTCTTCATGGTTTTTCAGCGTATAGGCAATGATGGCGCCTATTTCCTTCATTTCTTCTTCCCCAAAGCCTCGGGACGTAACAGCTGCAGAACCTAGACGGATACCGCTTGTAACGAATGGCTTTTCCGGATCATACGGAATGGCATTTTTGTTCGCTGTGAGGCCGACTTCGTCCAGCGCTTTTTCCGCTATTTTCCCTGTCAGCTCCAGGCTGCGGGTATCCATCAGCACGAGGTGGTTGTCGGTGCCGCCCGAAACGACGTTAATTCCTTCATTCTGCAACGAGTCGCTTAAGCTTCGCGCGTTTTTCACGACGTTTTCGGAATACGTGACGAAATCCTTCTGCAGTGCTTCGCCGAAGGCAACAGCTTTCGCCGCAATCACGTGCATAAGCGGTCCGCCCTGCAGACCCGGGAATACTGCTTTATCAATCTTTTTGCCGAACTCTTCCTTACAAAGCACGAGCCCTCCACGCGGTCCGCGCAGCGTTTTGTGTGTTGTTGTCGTAACAAAGTGCGAATGAGGAACCGGGTTTTGGTGCACTCCTGCTGCTACCAGTCCGGCAATGTGTGCCATATCAACCATCAAGTACGCATCCACCTCATCGGCGATTTCACGGAATTTTTTAAAGTCAATTTCACGCGGATACGCACTTGCACCGGCGACGATTAATTTCGGCTGCGTTTCTTTTGCCACGCGAAGCACTTCATCGTAATCAATCACCTGATCTTCTTTAGTCACACCGTATTCCACGAAATTGTACTGAACACCACTGAAGTTGACGGGGCTTCCGTGGGTTAAATGGCCGCCGTGGGAAAGGTTCATGCCAAGCACCGTGTCACCGTGATTTAAAATCGTATAGTAAACCGCCATATTTGCCTGGGCGCCGGAGTGAGGCTGCACGTTCGCATATTCTGCCGAGAATAGTTCCTTCGCCCGGTCAATGGCGAGCTGTTCGACCGTGTCCACATGCTCACAACCGCCGTAGTAGCGGCGATTCGGGTAGCCTTCCGCATATTTGTTGGTAAGCACAGACCCCTGCGCTTCCATTACTGCACGGCTCGTGAAGTTCTCCGAAGCGATCAGCTCGATCTTGTCGCGCTGGCGCCCCAGCTCCTTCTGCATTGCCTCAAATATGGCCGGATCCTGCGTTTGTACACTTTCTGCATTTACCTTTGTTTCCATCTGTAAATCTCCCTTCCCTTTCGGTACAATAACGAACGATTATCTTTTCCGCGAATATTTCATTCGTTATTTTTCTCTCCATGTTACTATGTTTTTCATTGTAACACGTATTTTTTAGGAAATTCCGTACCTTACGAAATTTTTTCGAATTTCTTTATTTCCTTTCTGCATCTGAAGAAAAAAGAACCGCAGCATGCGATTCTTTTTCCGGAGACTATTCGTAGCGGGCACGCTCCCCGCCGATCAGCTTGGGCCGTGTTTTTGCCATCGTTACATAGGCAGAACCAATCTGCTTCTGCGGGCCGCGTACCGGAACCGCCACCGGCTTCAAATGCATACCGATCAGGGTGGATCCGATATCAATGCCTGCATCTGCTTTTACTGCTTCGATGACAACCGGCTCGCTCATGTGTTTATACGCATACGAGCTCATCGAACCGCCTGCTCTCGGGTGGGGCACCACGCTTACAGCTTCGAGACCGTAAGCCTCTGCCGTCTCCCTTTCCACCGTAAGCGCACGATTAATATGCTCACATCCCTGAAACGCAAGATGTACGCCGGTTTCTTCCCGGAACTCCTGAAAGACATCAAACAGCGCTTCGGCGACTTCCTCAGATCCTGCCTTACCGATATGCTCGCCGAGCACTTCACTGGTGCTCGTGCCAATCACAAGCACCTGGCCGCTGCGGAGTGATGCCTGTTCCTTTAATGAAGCTAACAATTCCCGTAAAGGCTGCTGCCATTCTGCTTTGTTCACCATGACAACTCATCCTTTCTTCGTTCCTTATTCTTCAATAGCCGATACTTTTTGAATGCGGTCGGCGTGACGGCCCCCAACGTGCTCCGTGCTGATCCAAGCTTTGACAATTTCGCCGGCAAGGCCGGATCCAATAACTCTAGCGCCCATCGCCAGTACATTACTGTCGTTATGAGCCCGGGTCATCTTTGCACTGAATACGTCATGGACCAACGCGCAGCGGATACCGTTAACTTTATTCGCAGCAATCGACATGCCGATGCCCGTACCGCAGACAAGAATCCCACGGTCCACTTCGCCGGCCGTTACTTTTTCAGCCACCGGCACCGCATAGTCCGGGTAGTCCACAGAATCACTGCAGTCACAGCCCAGGTCTTCGTATTCCACCCCTGCTTCGTCCAGTACAGCTTTAATTTCCTCTTTTAATTCATATCCGCCGTGATCGGCACCCAATGCTACTTTCATGTCAACCTCTCCTCCGTTTGATTGTACTGTTTTCAGTCTCTCACGTATCCATCCGCCTGTAAATCTCCAGGCTCAGTCCAGCGACTTTTCTTTCCTGTACCGCTCCCATGCTGCCTGAAGCGCTTCTTCCATTTCCTCTGCCGTTTCGTGATATACCTTCCGGCCTCCGCCGATAGGGTCTCCAATATCCTTATCCCCATCGCTTTGGGCATATTCCTTTAAGAGCACCGTTTTCGTTTCCGTACCCGGAAACATCCGCTGCATAATATCTTTATGCCCCTGGGTCATTGCAAAGATAACGTCCGCCCAGTCGATTAATTCCTTTGTGAGCGGCTGGGATTCATGATCCATCTCCACCTGTCTTTCATCCATCGCCCGGACGGCTTCTGTTGCTGCCGGCTCTCCATTTGTAGCCATCACACCGGCTGAAGCCACCTCCACCTCCGGATAATGGTGCTTCATCAGCGCAGCGGCCATCGGACTCCGGCACGTGTTCCCTGTACAAATAAACAATACGTGATAACTCATCGTCATCGACTCCTTGCAGAAGTTTTCATTGTTCTGAAGATGCTGCTTTTTCCAGACGGTTCATGAGTGCGGTCCCAATCCCTTCTTTTGAAAAAACTTCACAGAAAGCAGCGTCCACCTCCATTGTATCTAATTCACGAAGAACAGCGTACAATTTTGCTGCCGTTTCTTCGGGCACCCGGCGCGAGCCTAAACTAAGAAAAGCATCCGCCTGCATCCACGCTGATTTATTCTCTTCCACAGCAAGCACCGCTACCTTCTTTCCTTCCTCCTGGCAGGCCCGGAGCTTTTCCTGCCATGCTTCCTCCGGCCCTTTCATTAAATAGAGGGATGTCGCCGGCGAATAGTGACGGTATTTCATCCCCGGTGCTGCAGGTGCTTCCTCTGAAGGAGCACTTTGCGAATAGCGGACTGTGTCCGGGCCGAGCACCTGCTCGATCTGCTCTTTAGTAACTCCTCCCGGACGCAGAATCCAGCATACTTCTGACGTACAGTCCACGACGGTGGACTCCACTCCGTATCCACACGGGCCGCCATCAATCACCGCATCAATTTTCCCGTGCAGGTCACTGTAGACGTGCTCCGCCGTGGTCGGGCTCGGGGATCCGGACCGGTTGGCACTCGGCGCTGCGACCGGCACACCTGCGTGTGCCAATACTGCCTTTGCCACCTCGTGCTCCGGAATCCGTACAGCTACTGTGGATAACCCTGCCGTTACAAGAGGCGACAGAGGGGTTGCTTCCGTCAATGGGAATATGAGCGTCAATGGACCGGGCCAGAATGCGTCCATCAGCTTTTCCATGCTCTCTGTCCATGTAACCCCGAGCGCAGGGAGCTGAGCACGGTCAGCAATATGGGCAATCAGCGGATTGTCGGGCGGACGGTTTTTAGCTTCAAAAATTGCCCGGACAGCATCCGTAGACAATGCGCTTGCCCCTAGACCGTAAACCGTTTCCGTCGGGAGAGCCACTGTTTTCCCCTGCTTTATCCACAGCCCCATCTCCTTTAGTACAGAGTTTTCCGCCGATGCTTCATTTATTTTATCCACATTTTTTATAACCGTCTGTTTATAACTCATTCAGCTTTCGTTCCTTCCAAAAATTTAAAATGCCTTAACAACAGGGTTTATTTTACATTAATTTAGTTTTTTCACATTGTTAACAGGAGCTTATTTTCTGTGGATAACTTTAATTTATGCTGTTAATTCAGTCTTTTATTTCACATTATTTACGAAAATTTAATGTTTTCCACATATATGGAGGTATTTGTCTTTTGTTATCCACAAATAGTGGATAACTTTCTTACTTATTCACAACTGTAACGATTCGGTCGTTCCCATTCAAGTCTTTAATTACCTGGATCCTTTTTCCCGGAAACACTTTTTCAGCTGCCTCCATCACTGCTTTCCCCTGCTGCCAGCCGATTTCAAAGGCAAGCAGCCCGCCCGGAGCCAAAACTTCGGCAGCATATTTGATAATTTCTTCATAGCTGTGGATTCCTTCTTTTCCTTTACCAATTAAAGCAACCGCAGGCTCCTGGTCCCGGACAAGCGGGTCGAGCTGCTCCCATTCCTCCTTTGGAATGTAGGGAGGATTGGATACAATAACGTCCGCCTGTTCTTTCCGGGCGGCCATGCCTTCAAGAAACGATTCCTGATGAAAGGTGACCGGCGCCTGCAGCCGTTCTGCGTTTCGTTTAGCCGTTTCAAGCGCCCGGGTGTCAATGTCAACGGCCTGCACCTGTGCCGCCGAAAGCTCCAGCGCGATCGTAACTGCGATGATGCCGCTGCCTGTGCCAACGTCGACAATTCTCGGAGCATTCAGCTCTTTGTTTTTTTGCACCCAGTCGATCACGTGCCAGACGAGCTCCTCGGTTTCCATCCGGGGAATCAGCACATCCGGATTGACGTGAAACTCGCGCTCGTAAAAAAAGCTGCTGCCGGTTAAATGCTGCACCGGCGTCCCGGCTGCGTGAAGACGCACGTCCTGCTGAAAATGCTCCCATGCATGTAACGGCACCGGCTCTCTCGCAGCGGTCAGCAGCTGGGCCCGGGAAAGCTTCAGATGATGCTCCAGAAGCCAGTCGGCTGCCGTCTCTTCTCTTCCGTGCTCACTCAAAAAAGAAGAAGCCCATCTCCGGGCTTCAAATACAAGTAGTTCTTCTTTCATTACGCTTCGCCTGCTTTTTCCATAAGCTCGGCCTGTTCTTCCATTACGAGCGGCTCGATAATCTGATCAAGCTCTCCCTGGAGAATCTGGTCAAGCTTTTGCAGCGTCAGACCGATACGGTGATCGGTTACGCGCGTCTGTGGAAAATTGTACGTTCGGATCCGCTCGGAACGGTCCCCGGTTCCTACCGCTGATTTCCGGTTTTCATCATACTCCGCCTGGGCTTCCTGCTGGAATTTGTCATACACCCGGGCACGAAGAATCGTCATCGCTTTTTCTTTGTTTTTAATCTGGGATTTTCCGTCCTGACAGGAAGCGACAATGCCTGTCGGCACGTGGGTCAGCCGCACCGCCGACATAGTCGTATTTACACTCTGGCCGCCAGGACCGCTCGCTGCGAACGTGTCAACGCGGATATCCTTATCGTGAATGTCCACTTCCACTTCCTCGGCTTCCGGAAGGACAGCTACGGTAGCTGTGGATGTATGCACGCGTCCGCCCGATTCCGTGCTTGGCACCCGCTGAACCCGGTGGGCTCCGTTTTCATATTTCATTTTCGAATATGCCGAATCGCCGTTAATCATAAAAATGATTTCCCGGTAGCCGCCGAGCTCACTCGCGTTCGATTCCACAACTTCTGCTTTCCATCCCTGCTTCTCTGCATAACGGGAGTACATTTTGTATAAATCAGCGGCAAACAGCGCCGCTTCTTCCCCGCCTGCGGCTCCGCGTATTTCAATAATAACGTTTTTATCATCGTTTGGATCCTTCGGAAGAAGAAGTCTCCGGAGCTCTTCCTCCTGGTTTTCAATACGCTCGCTCAACTCTTCGACTTCCGATTTTACCATGTCTTTCATTTCTGCATCGAGCTCGTCTTCAAGCATCGATTTCGCTTCATCAAGCTGCTGCCGGGCTTCTTTATACTCCCGGTAAACCTCCACTGTCCGCTGCATCTGTGCCTGCTCCTTGGACAGCTCCTTAATTTTATTCGGATCGTTTGCGATTTCCGGATCGCTCAGCTGTTCGTTTAAATATTCATAACGGTCTTCTACCGTCTGCAGTCGCTCTAACACACCGTTCACCTCTATTTTTTAAATTTTATCCGGCTGGAATGTATTTCGTTACGTTTTACACGCTTCTCATTCTCCTTTACAGTATACTAATTATAATACAGGGGCATAGGGGCGTCAAAATACCACCGCATCCAGAAATTTCGTTTGATTAGCGCGGGAGCGGGGAAACCGCCCTGTAAATGCCTATTGTTTCAGCAGAAGGGGGAAAAACGATGAAATACGTTATTATCGGCGGAGACGCCGCCGGCATGAGTGCAGCTATGCAGATCTACCGGCAGGACGAAAATGCAGAAATTATTACGCTCGAAGCAGGAGAGATTTATTCCTACGCCCAGTGCGGTCTCCCTTACATACTCGGGGGTGAAGTCGATGACAGCGCGAATTTAATCGCCCGCGACGTCGATACATTCCGGGAAAAGTACGGCATCGATGCCCGGGTGAACCATGAGGTGACCGGTGTCGATGCGGATAAAAGAGAAGTGACCGGTATACACACCGGCACCGGCAAGCCGTTTCAGGTTACGTACGATAAGCTTCTGATTGCTTCCGGCGGGCGCCCGCTTCTGTCGGACTGGCCGGGACGGGAGCTTGAAGGTGTTCATACGCTAAAAACGATTCCGGATGCCGAAACGATCAAAGCAGATCTTGCGCACGTCGACCACGTCACTGTCGTGGGCGGAGGCTATATCGGCCTTGAAGTAGCGGAGAACTGTATTCACGCCGGAAAGAAAGTGACGCTTTTGCAGCGCGGCGATCAGCTTGCCGGCATATTCGATCCGGATATGGCAGCCTATATCGCTGAGGAAGCGGAAGCGAACGGCATTGAGCTGCTGTTTGAGGAAAACATTCAGCATCTGTCGGGGAGAAGCCGGGTGGAAGCCGTTCATACCGATCGCCGGGTGATCGATACCGATGCGGTGATTGCCGGCGTCGGACTGCGCCCGAATACAGAAATGGTGTCCAAATGCGGCCTGTTCCGGCAAGCGAACGGGGCCCTTCAGGTGAACCGCTACATGGAAACGAACATTCCCGGCATTTATGCTGCCGGCGACTGTGCCACCCAGTTCCATAGGATCAAAGAGATCGACGATTATCTTCCGCTCGGCACGCATGCCAACAAGCAGGGGCGGGTCGCCGGCCTAAACATGGCCGGAAGCGTAAAGTCCTTTAAAGGAGTAACCGGCACCTCCATTCTCCGCTTTTTCAGCCTGACGCTTGGGAAAACCGGGATCTCCGAAGCGGAGGCTGCTGACATGCGCTTTCCTTACCGCAGTGAGATGCTTACTACCTCGAGCCATGCCGGCTATTTCCCGGGAAATAGTAAGCTTCATATTAAAGTCACGTACTGCCCGGACACAGGCATTATCCTCGGCGGCCAGCTGATCGGCGGTGACGGCACAGATAAACGACTCGATGTTCTGGCGACCGCCCTCTTCCATCGTATGACCGTAACTGATTTTGAGGATCTGGACCTGAGCTACGCTCCGCCGTACAACAAAGTGTGGGATCCACTCCAGCAGGTGATCCGGCGGGCGAAGTGACTGTGCCCCTGCAATAGATAAAGCCAGCCGGCACTGCTCCGGCTGGCTTATTTTTTATTTAAAGGGCGATGGGCGGATTGGCATGGCATCTCCGGCATACCGGATAGTAGGAATCATTGCCGCCAATATGGATCTGATCGCCCGTATAAATCGGCCGGCCCTTACCGTCGAGTCTTAAATTCATGACTGCTTTTTTATGACAGAACCAGCAGATGGTCTTCATTTCCTCGATTTTATCCGCGTAGAGCAGCAGATGCTTGCTGCCTTCAAACAGTTCATTTTGAAAATCGTTTTTCAGGCCGAAGCTCATCACCGGAATATTAAGGTTATCAACAATTTCCGCGAGCTGAATGATATGCTCCTGGGACAGAAACTGTGCCTCATCCACGAGGATGCAGAACGGGCGCTCTTCTTCCTGACGAACGATATCGTAAATGTTTGTCTCTTCAAACACAGGCACAGCCTCGCGCTCCACTCCGATTCTGCTTGCTACAAATCCGACTCCGCGCCGGTCATCCAGACCGGAGGTGAAGATAAGCACTGGCTTGTTCTGCTCTTCATAGTTATGGGCCACCTTTAAAATTTCGATGGACTTGCCGCTGTTCATTGTTCCGTATTTAAAAAATAACTGCGCCATATTTTTCTCCCCTGCTTATCGGTTTCGGTTCGTGCTCGTGATATAAAAAAGGCGGAAGCCGCAGCTTCCGCCTTTACCCAACCATTGTGCTTAGCGGTTGTATTTTCTTTTGAACTTATCCACACGGCCGCCGGCAGTGTTCTGCTTCTGCTTGCCGGTGTAGAAAGGGTGGGAGTCGGAGCTTACCTCAATTTTGATTACTGGGTACGTGTTTCCGTCTTCCCATTCGATAGTTTCAGACGAGCTTTCTGTCGAACCGCTCAAAAACTTGAATCCCGTACTTGTATCCATAAATACAACTTTATGATATTCCGGATGCACTTGTTGTTTCATAGCTGGTCACTTCCTTTCGATTCTTCTCTTTTTCACACATAACGAGATTATAACAACTTCCCCGAAATTTATCAATCGTTCATTTCGTTTATTTCTTTCCGGTCGTTACTTTTCCCTGCTTGTCTTTTTGAAGCTCCTCGAAAAATTCTTCGTTCGTTTTGGTCTGCTTAATCCGCCGGATAAAGTGATCCACGAAATCCGGGGAATCGTTCATCGTCTTGCGGATCGCCCATAAATTATCCAGATGCTCTTTAGAAACGAGCAGTTCTTCTTTCCGGGTACTCGAGCGGCGGATATCGATCGATGGGAAAATACGGCGCTCGGCCAGACGGCGGTCGAGGTGGAGCTCCATGTTTCCTGTGCCTTTAAATTCCTCATAAATCACATCGTCCATCCGCGACCCGGTTTCTACAAGGGCCGTTGCCAGGATGGTCAGGCTTCCGCCTTCTTCAATATTACGGGCCGCCCCGAAGAAGCGCTTCGGGCGGTGAAGGGCTGCCGGGTCAATACCACCGGAAAGCGTCCGGCCGCTTGGCGGCAGCACCAGGTTGTATGCCCGTGCAAGACGGGTGATGCTGTCGAGCAGAATGACGACATCCTTTTTGTGCTCCACAAGCCGCATCGCCCGTTCAAGAACAAGCTCAGAAACTTTAATGTGGTTTTCAGGCACCTCATCGAATGTAGAGCTGGCTACGTCTCCGTCGACAGAACGCTCGATGTCTGTAACCTCTTCCGGACGTTCGTCCACAAGCAGCACAATCAGCTCGGTTTCCGGATGGTTTTCAGTAATGCTGTTGGCGACTTCCTTCAACAGCGACGTCTTTCCGGCTTTTGGCGGAGCCACAATGAGTCCGCGCTGACCGAAGCCTACCGGGGTAATCAGGTCGATAATCCGTGAAGAGGCGCGATTGGGATGAGTTTCCATCTGCATGCGCTCGTCCGGATACAGCGGTGTCAGAGCCGGAAAATGCGGGCGCTCCTTCGAAGAGTCCGGGTCCTCCCCGTTGACTGCTTCCACCTGCAGCAGGCCGTGGTACCGCTCCGAATCCTTTGGCGGACGTACCTTTCCGGAAACCTTATCCCCATTTCTCAGGTCAAAACGGCGGATCTGCGAGGCAGAGATATAAATGTCCTCCGTGCTCGGCAGATAGTTAATCGGGCGCAGAAAACCGTAGCCTTCTGTCTGAATAATTTCAAGCACGCCCTCCATAAACATCAGGCCATCTTTTTCCGCCTGTCCTTTTAAGATCGCAAAGACAAGTTCCCGTTTGTTTAATTTGCTGTAATACGATACCTTGTATTCTTTGGCGAGCCGGTACAATTCTTTCAGCGTCATTGTTTCGAGCTCTGCGATGTTGACTGCCAATGCGGTCACCACTTTCTTTTTCTATTATGAATGTAAAAAAATAATCATGTATATTAGTTCCGTCAACGTGAAGAAACACTTACACTTTGTGAATGTAAGCTGCCTTTTTTATTTCCGTTATGGCTTTCCGGCAAAAAGTGTTGGGATAATTGGAAGATAAGAAAAGGAACGGATGCTCTGCATAAAGGAGAGGAGAACTGTTGAATGGCAGTAAACGTTTTACGAATACGGATAGTACTTCATTATTTTAACTTTGAATGCCTCTGTCTGCAAGTGAAATTATCAGCACGGAACGCTTCCGGTATAAAATGAGAAAAGGACAGGTATCCCTGCCCTCTGCCCGTTCTATTCGTCTCTGATAACAAAATCCGGCTTTTTCTGCACGTTGTGCTTGCCGTCAACAAAGCGGACCGTGCCTGATTTCGCCCTCATGACAAGAGACTGGGTCGTGGCTTTGGAGCTTTTAAAATTCACGCCCTTCAGCAGCTCACCCTCTGTCACACCGGTAGCGGCAAAGATGCAGTCCTCCCCGCCGACCAGATCCGACATAAGAAGCGGGCGGTTGACGTCGTCAATACCCATTTCTGTGCACCGGGCCAGTTCATCGTCGTTCTGCGGAAGGAGCTTGCCCTGCATTTCCCCGCCTAGACATTTAAGTCCGACAGCGGCGATAACGCCCTCCGGAGCTCCTCCGGAGCCGAGCAGTATATCCACGCCTGTTTCATCAAAGGCGGTATTAATCGCACCGGCCACATCCCCGGCAGGAATCAGCTTAATGCGGGCACCGGTGTCACGGACGTCCTGAATCAGTTTAGCATGGCGCTCTCTGTCTAAAATAGTGACAACAACGTCTTCGATATCCTTGCCTTTCGCCTTTGCTACGGCGTGCAGGTTGTCTGCGACCGGCGCATCGATATCAATTGTCCCGATCGCTTCAGGTCCTACCGCAATTTTATCCATATACATATCCGGAGCATGGAGAAGCCTTCCATGGTCAGCAATGGCAAGCACCGCGAGAGCGTTCCAGGAGCCGCTGGCGACGATTTCTGTACCTTCAAGCGGATCTACCGCCACATCGACTCTCGGGCCGAAACCGGTCCCGAGCTTTTCCCCAATGTAGAGCATCGGGGCTTCATCCATTTCCCCTTCGCCAATGACCACAGTCCCTTTCATCGGGATCGTGTCAAACACATCGCGCATTGCGCTTGTAGCAGCATCGTCGGCCTCATCCTTTTTTCCACGGCCCATCCAGCGTGCAGACGATAACGCCGCTGCTTCGGTCACTCGTACTAACTCCATCGATAGACTTCTTTCCATTGTTATACTCCCCCAAGCTTAAGAATTTTGAATTTCCTGCATTTCCTGTTCGCTGATAGTCTCTAAACGAATGTCAGCGCCCAAATAACGCAATTTGTGCTCAATTTTTTCATAGCCCCGGGCCACATGCTCAAACCCGGTAATAACGGTACGGCCTTCAGCCATCAGCCCGGCTACAATCAGGGCAGCCCCGGCTCTCAGGTCGCTTGCTGCCACCTGTGCTCCCTGGAGCTGCTCCGGCCCCCGCACAATCGCAGTGCCTTCACCGGTAGTCACGTCCGCTCCCATGCGCGATAGTTCATCCACATGCTTGAACCGGGACGGATAGATGGTGTCGTGAACAATTGTTTTTCCTTCTGCTCTTGTCATAAGCGCTGTGAACGGCTGCTGCAGATCAGTAGGGAAGCCGGGATAAACGAGGGTTTTTAACTGCACGGCCTGCAGCCGGTCCGCCCCGGTGATCCGGACCGAATTGTCATACCATTCAACGCCCGTTCCTGTTTCCCGGAGCTTGGCCGTTAACGCTTCGAGGTGATCCGGAATGACGTTGTCTATCACTACTTCACTGCCCATAGCCGCACTGGCAATCATATAGGTGCCCGCCTCAATCCGGTCAGGGATAATCGAATGAGTGCATCCGTTCAGCTCTTCTACACCGTCAATCCGGATAACGTTTGTTCCCGCGCCTTTAATATTTGCTCCCATATTTGTCAAAAGCGTGGCTACGTCGATAATTTCCGGTTCCTTCGCGGCGTTTTCGATGACTGTCCGGCCTTTAGCCATGACTGCCGCCATCATAATGTTAATCGTCGCCCCGACGCTCACCACATCCAGATAAATGCGGGCGCCTGTCAGCTCTTTAGCGTGAATATGGAGCGAGCCGTGTTCATTTTCGACCGTGGCACCGAGAGCTTCGAAGCCTTTGATATGCTGATCAATCGGCCGCGGGCCAAGATAGCAGCCGCCCGGCATGCCGATAACCGCTTTTTTAAACCGGCCGAGCATCGCCCCCATCAGATAGTAGGAAGCACGCAGCTTCTTTACTTTGCCGTTTGGCATCGGTATCGGACGAACATTCTTTGCATTGATTTTCATTCGGTGATTTTCTGTTTTTACATTCGCTCCAGCGTCCTGCAAAATTTCAGCCAGCGTGTCGATGTCGTGAATGTCGGGAAGGTTCTCAAGAGTCACATGGCCATTTGCCATCAACGCTGCCGGAACAAGCGCCACTGCACTGTTTTTAGCTCCGCTGACCGATACCTGTCCTTCAAGCGGCCTGCCGCCTTCAATAATCATTTTCTGCATGCAATCATCCTCTATAGTCATTATCCAGCATCCTCAGCCAGTCTGTATGGACGGCATGTAAAAGCTGAAGCCCGGGTCCGGATCCGGGCAGGAACTCTTCTTTTTATACTATTTGTGTCCTACTAATCGTTAAAAGTGTTTTCTTTTTTCAGCATAGATGTTTTTCCACTTATTAGCAAGAGAATTTGGCTGAATTTTCATACAAAAAAAGCTTCTGCAGAAACCCTGCAGAAGCCTGTGCTGTTTTATTTTACTGCTTGCGGTTTTCCCAGTCGCTCAGGAATTTTTCGATTCCCTGATCTGTAAGCGGATGCTTCAGAAGGCCGGGAACGACCTTAAATGGAATGGTCGCAATATGGGCGCCGCGGGCCGCTGCTTCTGCCACGTGAGTAGAGTGGCGCACGGATGCAGCAATGATTTTCGTTTCAATGCCGTGAACGTTAAAGATCTCGGAAATTTCACTGATCAGATCCAGGCCATTGTGGCCGATATCGTCCAGACGTCCAAGGAATGGGGAGACGTATGTTGCTCCTGCCCTTGCCGCAATTAACGCCTGTACGGAAGAAAAGACGAGCGTAACATTTGTCTGAATGTTTTCTTCTGTAAAGACCTTTACGGCTTTCATGCCTTCGAGTGTCATTGGAACTTTAACCGTAATATTCGGAGCGATTTTTGCGAGCTCCCGGCCTTCCGTGATCATGCCTTCTGCTTCAGTCGAAATGACTTCGGCACTGACAGAACCGTCGACGATAGCCGTAATCTCTTTTAACCGTTCATGAAAGTCGACGCCTTCTTTGGCAACGAGACTTGGATTCGTGGTGACGCCGGCGAGAATCCCGAGGTCATTCGCCTCTCTGATTTCATCAACATTCGCTGTATCTACAAAAAACTTCATGCATGTTCCCTCCTATTATTTAGTACTCTTTATCCAGTTCAAGCAAACGCTTGCAAATCATTTTACTATGAGAAGAAGAAAGTAAGGCGGAGAAAGAGGCGGCCCGGTAATGGGCCCCCTTTTCTTCGCTTCATACTCATTAATTACGCCTGGTTGGAAGAACCAAATTCCTGCATTTTGAACTTCACTGTTTCTTTGACGGCATCGCGTGCCGGGCCGAGGTATTTACGAGGATCATACTGGTTCGGCTGCTCTGCCAGCACTTCTCGTACTTTCGCCGCAGAAGACATCTGGCTTTCCGTGTTTACGTTCACTTTTGCGTGACCGTAACGGATCGCTTTTTTCACGTCTTCTGTTGGAATGCCTGTACCGCCGTGCAGAACGAACGGAACGTCCACGAGCTGCTGGATTTCTTCCATACGGGTAAAGCTGAGGTTCGGCTCGCCTTTGTATGGACCGTGCACAGAACCAAGCGCTGCTGCAAAGCAGTCAACACCAGTCTGCTCTACAAGCTCTTTACATTCTGCAGGAATAGCGTAAGCTTCTTCCGCTTCAGAAACGACCAGGTCGTCTTCCTGTCCGCCTACACGGCCGAGCTCGGCTTCTACAGATACGCCGATCGCGTGTGCAGCGTCTACAACGCGCTTAGTCATTTCAATGTTGTATTCAAGCGGATGGTGGGATCCGTCGATCATTACAGAAGTAAACCCTGCTTTCATTGCCTTCATGCAGTTTTCAAAGCTCGAACCGTGGTCGAGATGAATGGCTACAGGTACTGTTACGTTGTATTCTTTCATCAACGCTTTTACCAGAGTAACGACTGTTTCGAAGCCACCCATGTAACGGGCTGCGCCTTCAGAAACACCGCAGATTACTGGAGATTTTTCTTCTTCAGCCGCCTGAAGAATGGCCTGGGTGAATTCCATGTTGTTCAAGTTGAATTGTCCTACGGCATACTGATTTTTTTGTGCTGTTTTCAGCATTTCCGTCATTGATACCAATGGCATAAAAAATATCCTCCCTCTTCGTTTCAAGCAAAATGTTTGAGCAGCTTCCATACATAGTAAATATATTTAAGCGCACGAAAGCATCTGCAGCTTTTATTCAGGCTGCATCGGATAGTGTGTATTAAAGCGTAATAATAATATGATCAGGGCGTCTTCACTGTCAGATACTTCCGCTTGAAAACAGACCGACTATGCTATGTAGATCTTACTCAAATTCTTTTTTCATTATAGCATATCGAGGCCAGTTGTCACCCTTCTTGCGAAAGTTTGCCGATGACGCTCTTTAAGTTTTCAATGTCAAACGGCTTGGCGATATAGTAATCCGCTCCGTTCTGTCTGGCCGCTTCCACCTGTTCCTTTTCACCAAAGGCAGTCATTATAATCACATAGGCGTCTTCGAGGCGGGAGGCGCTTTGAAGCTCTTTAAGCAGGGTAAGCCCGTCGATCCCCGGGAGTTTCATATCGATGATAAAAATTTCCGGCGTCCATTCTTCCACCATATGTAAAGCAAGCTCGCCGTTATGTGCTTCTTTGACGGTGTACCCCTCTTCTTCGAGTACCTCTTTTAAGAGAAGCCGGATTCCCATTTGATCATCTACAATTAACACCCGTTCCATTGCATGAATTCCTCCTTCTCTACTTTCTTCTCCCTGCAGTATATATTACTATGAGATTTATGACCACGTATGTTTCAGCCATCCATTAATTTCACAGCAGAAAAGAGGATTTTCATGAAAATTTTTTCCACCCAGCTTCAGGGTAAATTTCAAAGCATCATGGACCAGGAGGAAGAGTTTGAAGACGCAGCGCGTCTGGCTGTCCAGGCTGTCAGGGGACTGGGCAGGCTATGGGTCGCGGGATCTCCGTCCGCTCATTCCATTGCCCTGGCGCTTGCTGCTCAACCGGACGCCCCGGAAGGAACAACGGCCATTATACCTTCTCCCGAGACCGAAGCCCTGTCCGAGGTCGACCGTTTGCTTTTAATCATTCACCCCGACGAACACGAGGAGATGCTTTCGTTTATCCAGACATGCCAAAACAGCGAAACACCTTTAATTATTTACACGCAGGACGACACCCGGATAAATGAACTGCTCGGGCCGTTAAACTGCCATATTACAGCACCCTCGGCCGAACCGGTCATTCCGGATGAAAAGGGAGAGCGCTACGGGGACCCATTTGCTTTATCGGCTTTCTTCGCCGGTCAGCTTTTATATTTATATATTAAAGAATTATCGGATGAACTCGAATAAAGCAGAAGTATTCTGCACAAAAGAAGCCTGGATGGCGTAGACACCATCCAGGCTTACTTTTATTTATTCCCCTGCGGAGTAACGGATAAATTCGCGGAATAAAGGCTGCGGGCGGGTCGGACGGGAAACAAATTCCGGGTGAAACTGCGAAGCAACAAAGTAAGGATGGTCTGCTACTTCAATAATTTCTGCCAGACGTCCGTCCGGGCTCGTACCGCTGAAAATAAATCCGTGGTTTTCGAGCTGCTCTCTGTACGCATTGCTGAATTCATAGCGGTGGCGGTGACGTTCGTAGACGATCTCTGCCTCATCGTAAGCTTCCTTTGCCCGGGAGCCTTCTTTTAGCTTACAAGGGTAAAGACCGAGCCGGAGCGTTCCGCCAAGATCTTCTACATCCTTCTGCTCAGGAAGCAGATCGATTACTGCGTTTTTGGCGTCGGGATGAAATTCTGCCGAGCCCGCATCTTCTATGCCCGCCACGTTTCTTGCAAATTCCACGCTTGCAAGCTGCATGCCAAGACAAATTCCGAGAAACGGAATTTTCTGTTCACGTGCATAGGTGATCGCTTCAATCTTGCCCTGGATACCCCGGTCGCCGAATCCTCCAGGCACAAGAATGCCATCGACATTCTTCAGGCGCTCCGCTACATTATTTTTATCCAAATCCTCCGACTGCACCCAGTCGATTTCGATGTCTGCATCAAAGTGGTAGCCGGCGTGCTTCAGCGACTCTGCTACTGAAAGATACGCATCCGGAAGCGCTACATATTTTCCCACCAGGGCAATACGTACCGTTTTGCTTAAGTTTTTCACCCGGTCGACGAGCGCTGTCCATTCCGTCATTTCTGCCGGTGGCGCTGTCAACTTCAGGTGATCGCAGACGATCTGATCCATATGCTGGCGCTGCAGTTCAAGCGGGATCTGGTACAACACTTCTGCATCCCCTGCTTCAATGACCGACTCTGAAGGAACGTCGCAGAACGAAGCAATTTTTTCCTTCATGTTTTCTGGTACCGGCTTTTCTGTCCGGAGTACAATGACGTTCGGCTGTATTCCGATGCCGCGCAGCTCTTTGACGCTGTGCTGCGTCGGTTTGGATTTCATTTCTCCTGCTGCAGATAAGTATGGAATTAACGTACAGTGTACGTACATTACGTTGTCGCGTCCGACATCGCTTTTGATCTGACGAATGGCTTCAAGAAACGGCAGGCTTTCAATATCGCCGACCGTACCGCCGATTTCTGTAATTACTACATCGGCTCCTGTTTCTCTTCCTGCACGGTACACCCGTTCCTTGATTTCATTTGTGACGTGCGGAATAACCTGTACGGTGCCGCCGAGATAGTCGCCGCGCCGTTCTTTGCGAATAACGGAGGAGTATACTTTTCCGGTCGTAACATTGCTGTTTTTGCTGAGGTTGATATCGATAAAGCGTTCATAGTGTCCGAGATCCAGGTCAGTTTCCGCTCCGTCGTCTGTAACGAAAACTTCCCCGTGCTGATACGGGCTCATCGTTCCCGGGTCCACGTTGATATATGGGTCAAACTTTTGGATAGTAACACTAAGTCCTCTGTTTTTAAGCAGTCTTCCGAGGGAAGCTGCTGTAATGCCTTTACCTAACGAAGATACAACGCCGCCAGTAACGAAAATATATTTACTCGCCATATACCTATCTGCCTCTCTTTATATAAATGTTCTTTAAAATAGTTCTTCCAGGGCCCATACCGCTAAACAGGCTTCCTTCGCTTTTCTTTGTTCATAAAAAAAACAAAAGTGGCGCCCTGCCACCATATGGAGGGGGCACACTTTTGTTTGTCGTTCATGCTTATATAGGTATCATTTTCACCTTTACGTCACAGCCCAAAAATGATTGTACCTATACGAGTTTCGAAAGTCAAGATTCCACCACGATAAAATTACCGGTTCTCCTCTTCACTTTCCTCTGTATTGTCGCTTCCACTGTCTTCTTCCTCATCTTCTTCATCTTCGTCGAAGCCTGGTCCCGAGTTACCCGGCTCAAAGCCTTCAAGATCGTTATCATCAAACGTGTCTTCATCGGCATCGTCTTTTTTAGAGATGGCGTCCAGGTCATCAGAGATATCCACAAGGTCGTCGTCATACGTTTCTTCCTCCGGATCAATCTCTTCAGCAAGCTCATCGGAACCCTGTACTGTATGGCTCAGCTCTTCATCTGACTGATCGAGAGGATACCATCCGCGAAGACCCCAGTGGTTTTCGCCCAGATGCACAAACCGTCCATCCAGATTCATGGATGTAAACAATTTGATCATCCGGCTTTTTCTTTCCTCTTCTGTGTACCCTTTTAATTCCGTCAGACGGTCCATAACTCTCGTATAGCCTGATGCTCCGCCCTCTTCTTCGAGGATCATATACGCCAGCTCCATCGAAGACATTTCCCTTACTTTTTCTTCGCTCAACTCGTTTATTTTCACAGCTTCATCGCTCCTTTTCACGAACATGCCCTTATGCTGATTCCTTTATATTAATCGCTTCATCGCTACGAAAATTCATACCTAAAATTATAAACATATTTCGAAGGAAAATTCCATAATTATTATTCAATTCTTACTGATAGAATTTACCGGCCGTCTGCCTAATTGTTTTCCAGAGGCGTCCATTCGTTCTGCTGCCGGCTTGTAACAAGAGACACGAGTACAAACGCTGCAAGCGAAAATAGAACAGGCATGGCTACTTCGTGCATACCGAGCCACCCCGGGAGCCAGATCGAAATAATCATGTACGACGCGATACCGGTAATCATCGCTGCAAGCGCTCCCCATCCATTTGCCTTTTTCCAATACAGCCCTAAAACGATTGGCCAGATAAACGCGGCTTCCAGCCCTCCAAAGGCAAACAGATTCAGCCAGATTAAAAACTCCGGCGGGCTCCACGAAATAGCTACCACGATAATGCCGACTGCTGCTGTAACAATCAGACTCAGCAGGCGTATTCTGTTTTCCGAAGCGTCCGGCCTGATATAGTTAATGTATACGTCTTTGACTACTGAGGAGCTGATCATCAGAAGCAGAGAATCCACGGTGCTCATGATAGCCGCCATGGGTGCTGCCAGCACGATACCAGCCAGCCATCCGGGAAGAACGCTCATCGTCAGCTCCGGCATAACGGTATCGGCAACTTCAATGCCCGGGACGACGACGCGGCCCATCACACCGGCCATATGCATTCCAAACATCATAAAAGCAACCACTGCCGTTCCGATAAGAAGCGCACGGTGCATAGCAGCCGAGCTTTTATATGACATCGCCCGTACTGCCACCTGGGGCAGTCCGACCACTCCCACACCGACTAAAATCCAGAATGACGATACATAGAGTGCGGTTAAATCCCCGTCTGCGCCAAACGGTGTAACGAGGTTTGGGTTTTCCTGATACAGGGAGGTCATGATATTGTTCATGCCGCCCCCGGCTATCAGTGTAGCGGTAAAAATGATCAGCGTACCGACGACCATAATAATGCCCTGTACCGCATCTGTCACCACCACTGCCCGGAAGCCTCCGATGATTACATAAAACAGCACCGCTGCTGCAAACAGAAACAGGGACGCCTGATAGCTCATGCCGGTGACCGATTCGATCAGTCTCGCTCCACCTACCCACTGGGCGGCCATAGCGGAAAATAAAAAGATTACAATGCTGAATGCTCCCAAAATGACAACCAGCCCGTTATTGTAGCGGGAGCGGAGAAAATCCACCAGTGTGACAGCCCGGTACCGGCGGGCCATGACGGCAAACCGCTTCCCGAGGATCATCAGCGTGAAATAGCCGGTAACCACCTGCGCCATGGATAGCAGCACCCAGCCAAGCCCGCGGTCGTATGCAATGCCGGGACCTCCAACGAAGCTGCTCGCACTGCCGTACGTCGCAACCATTGTCATGGCCAGCACCAGTCCTCCAAGCTCACGGCTTCCTAAATAGTAGTCATGAAGAAAAGAAGCGGCACCCGACCTTTTTTTAGCCGACCAGATACCGATCGCAAACGTAAAAAGTAAAAAAACGACTAATGGTACAATCACTTCTATATTCATCGGTCTTCCTCCTGATCAAGAGGAATATCGCGGAGGACGAACTTTACGACAAACCAAAGAGTAACGAGTAAAAGCACCGGTCCGAGTACGCAGCTGTAAAAAAGCCAGTCAGGCATACCCAGTATGTATTGATAATTCTGAGGGTCTCTGCCCCCAAGCCCATATGCAAAACCAAACCACCAAATAAAATGGCCTACAGCAATAGCAACACCAAGAAGCGCTTCCCTGGCTGTGAGCTGCTGCAGCTTTCTCTCTTTTTCTTCCAGGCTCATGATCATCCTCCATTTATTTCGTTCCTTCAAAAACTTCAATTAGTTTAGCTGATTTACAAGTCTGCTGCAACTATATTGACAAATCGTTCCTGTTTCACGAGAATATACGTATTATGCCTGTACTTTCAAGTGATGTTTAATCATTATAAAAAAGGGTAATGTAATTTAATAAAGTCAAAAGGTGTTGATGTAAATGGCTGGCGAAAAACAATTTGACCAATTCGAACCTGGAGAAGTCGTTCATTATGAAGGATATGAAATGAAAGTTATTTCTGAATTTGAACGCACGGTTATTGTAGAATTCAGTGATTATCCAATTGTGGGAAAAGAAGAAGAATTTCCTTACCACCGCATCGTTCTATTAAAAAATGAAGTAACCCATTAAAATAATCATCTATCAAGTGCAAAGCTGCTTCCTCACAAAAGAGGAGCAGCTTTTTTATTTTATAAAAGCGCAGACCCGGGGGCAGGCCATGTCTAGCTCCATGCGTTACCAGCCCAATCCATTCGTGATTTCAGTTCGACGCTGCTACAGGACGTAGCGGTCTTAGTCGAACTTCCTTTAACCCGGGTGTTACTGTTTCCTCTATTCGCCAATCGCGTTTTTCTCTGTCCAGCTCCGGAAGCCAACGATGTCGCATCCCTTCAGACCTTTGTCAAAGTGAAAAAGCCAATTTTCCAAAGCTCTTCCAGGGTACGCATCGCTGGTCAGGCTTCCTCCGCTTTTCTTTTACATATCTTTCTCCATAATCAGCATCGGAATCTGATAGCCGCCGAATTCCCCCTGAAGCTTTTCCTTTTTCTCGAATCCCTGTTTTTCATAAAATTTCTGACCGCGTGTATTTTTTTCCTCTATATAGACGCGGATCTTTTTAGCATTCGGCTCTTCCATCAGCGTTTCGTCAAACAGCTGTTTTCCAATCCCCTGGCTTTGATATTCAGGAAGCAGGTACATAGCAGACATTTTACAGCTTCGCTTATCGTCGATCGGTCCTAAATCAGAAAATCCCACGACTTTCCCGTCCACTTCAGCTACTTTGGAGGTATGCTTGGATATTCGGCGCATTAACATCTCATCGTTGTAGGCCTGACTTAAATACATCTCCTGGGCCGGCAGCGGAATAATGCCCTCATAGGCGTCATACCAGCAGTCTCTTGCTACTTCACGGATTCGGTCCAAGTCTTTATACTCCATCGAACGGATAACTACGGCCATATCGTTTCCTCCTTCTGCATGGTAGCATGTCTTCCTGTTATTCTTCTCGATCTACCATTATTTACCCTTCCTATCTGCAATAAAAACCGCGCGGACCTGCTTCATTTTCTGCTTGACGTTTATGATTTCCAATTGTATAACTAATCTGTAAGCGTATTCAAATTTACCAGGAGGACGACATCATGATTACTTTTATCATCGCAGTAGCATTACTGGTTATCGGTTATTTTACATATGGCGCTTTTATTGAAAAATTATTCACTACAAATGAAAAACGGGCGACTCCTGCCTTCACTAAACAGGATAACGTGGACTACCTTCCTATGGGGACAAAGCGGAATTCCATGATTCAGCTGCTGAACATTGCAGGCGTCGGCCCGATCTTCGGTCCGATTATGGGCGCTCTTTACGGCCCAGTTGCTTTTTTATGGATCGTGTTCGGCGCTATATTTGCCGGAGCGGTGCACGATTACTTAACCGGAATGATTTCCATCCGGAACGGTGGCGCCCACCTTCCTCAGCTTGCCGGCAAATTTCTCGGCAAGTCGATGAAACATATTGTAAACGGGTTTTCCGTGCTTCTTCTATTATTAGTTGGAACCGTTTTCGTCACTGCTCCTGCTGAGCTGCTGAGCGGTATTCTTCCAGCAGGAATCGGCCTTGCTGCTATTATTACCGTTATTTTCGCCTATTATACTCTCGCAACGCTTCTTCCGGTCGATAAGATCATCGGCAAGATCTATCCGATTCTCGGGGCGCTCCTTCTACTCAGCGCTGTCGGTATCGGAGGTGGACTTATCGTTCAGGGACAGCCGATTCCGGAGCTTTCGTTCCAAAACATGCACCCGGATCAGGCGCCTATTTTCCCGCTGTTGTTTTTAACTATTTCCTGCGGGGCTATCTCCGGCTTTCATGCTACCCAGACACCAATTATCTCCCGCACCACCCAGAGCGAAGGCAGCGGAAGAAAAATTTTCTACGGCATGATGATCGCCGAAGGCATCATCGCCATGATCTGGGCCGCTGCTGCCATGAGCATTTTTAACGGCGTGTCCCTGAATGAAATCATCGCTGCCGGCGGTCCCGGAGCTGTGGTTAGTGAAGTTTCCATGACGATGCTTGGTGCTGTCGGCGGTACGCTCGCAGTCATTGGGGTTATCGTTCTTCCAATCACGTCCGGGGATACTTCGTTTAGAAGTGCCCGGATGATCATTGCGGACTATTTCCGGATCAATCAAAAGAAAATGCCGAACCGTCTTTGGATCGCGCTTCCATTGTTTGTCGCTTCGTTTGCTTTAACGAACATGGACTTCACCATTTTATGGCGGTACTTTTCCTGGGCCAACCAGTCCACCGCCATGATCGCCCTGTGGGTCGGTGCCATGTACCTCGTGCTCGCCGGGAAAAACCACTGGGTCGCTTCGATTCCAGCCACGTTCATGACCATGGCGACGTTCACCTACATTTTGAACGCGCCGATCGGCTTCGGACTTCCGATGGAATTGAGTTATATTATTGCAGCTGTCGGAACACTGATTGTTATCGCCCTGTTTGTTAAACGGGCCCGAGCCTATGTGGGAACCAGGTTCCCAGTCGACGAACAGATCGAATCCGCCTATGAAAAAGCTCCCGCGAAAGCATAACAAAAAGGCACCTCCCATTTCGGGCGGTGCCTTCGTCGTTATTACATCGTTTCCGGCGCGTTCACGCCGATAAGATCGAGACCGTTCTGAACTGTCGTCTGGACTGCCTTCGCCAGTACGAGCCTTGCCTGGGTTTTCGGCTCGTCCTCCGCGTCCATCACGCGGTCTGCGTTGTAAAAGCTGTGAAACGCAGAGGCCAGTTCATGAAGATAGGTGGTCATGCGGTGCGGAGCATATTTGTCCGCTGCAATCGCCACTTCTTCCGGAAATTCCCCGATTTTTTTCAGCACGTCCATTTCTTTTTCACTGTGGATCGGCGTCAAATCGGCTTTCGGATCAAAAGTGATGCCGCGCTCCTCCGCCTGACGGAAAATGCTGCAAAGCCGTGCATGAGCGTACTGCACGTAGTATACCGGATTTTCATTGGACTCTGATTTAGCCAGGCTCAGGTCAAAGTCCATGTGAGTGTCCGGACTCCGCATCGCAAAGAAATACCGGGTGGCGTCAATGCCGACTTCGTCCATTAGATCCCGGAGGGTTACTGCCTTCCCGGTCCGTTTGCTCATTTTTACACGCTCGCCGTTTTCAAACAGGTTCACCATCTGAATGATCTGCGTTTCGAGCTGTTCTTTATCATGGCCGAGCGCCTGTACCGCTGCTTCCATACGTGGAATATAGCCGTGGTGGTCTGCTCCCCAGATATTGATAACTTTTTCAAAGCCGCGGCTGAATTTGTCCCGGTGATACGAAATATCCGGCAGCAGATACGTGTAGGTACCGTCGTTTTTCACAAGTACACGGTCTTTATCGTCCCCGTAACGGCTCGAACGGAACCATACCGCCCCGTCTTCTTCGTATGTTTCTCCCTGGTCGTGCAGGTATTGCAGCGTTTCTTCAACATTGCCGTTTGTATAAAGAGAGGTTTCCGAATACCACACATCAAAACGGACTCTGAACTGCTCAAGATCCTGCTTCAGCTTTTCGATTTCACGCTTCAGGCCGTACTCGCGGAAAAACTCGAGCCTTTCCTCTTCCTCGACGTGGACGAACCGGTCTCCCTGTTCGCTTGCAAGCTCTTCGCCGAACTGGCGCACGTCTGCTCCTTGATAGCCGCCTTCAGGCATTTCCATCTCCATGCCGAGGGCTTCAAAGTACCGGCTTTCGACCGATCTTGCCAGGTTTACGATCTGATTGCCGGCATCGTTAATGTAATATTCACGCGTCACGTCGTAGCCGGCAAAGTCCAGAATGTTGCAGAGCGAATCCCCAACGGCCGCGCCGCGGGCATGCCCGAGATGCAGATTGCCGGTCGGATTCGCCGATACAAACTCCACCTGAACCTTTTTCTGCTTTCCAACATCAGAGCGGCCATACTCTGCCCCCTGATCAAGCACTTCCGGAATCACATCAATCAAATAACGGTTATCCATAAAAAAGTTAATAAAGCCGGGGCCCGCAATTTCAATCTCTTTGACGGAGGCTTTGTTTGTGTTTAAGTGGTTCACAATATCTTCGGCGATCGCCCGAGGTGCTTTTTTTGCCACGCTTGCGAGCTTCATCGCTGCGTTCGAGGCAAAGTCCCCGTGGCTTTTTTCCTTCGGGGTTTCAAGCACAATCTCCGGGACGTCCTCCCCCCGGGCAAGTCCAGCCGCTTCAATTGCCGCCGCAATTTCTGTTTTTAACTGCTCTTTCACCTGATCCATTATATTCATATGCTTATGCGTCCTCCTCAATAACGATCGAAATTTCGTAACGCCCTACCGGCGTCCCCTGCAGTACCAGCCGGTAATGAAAATCAATATGCATCACCCAGCCGAGGTTGGCCTTTGTCACAGCCAGATGGTCTGTTACCGCTTCTGTATGAAGCCGGCCGTAGCCCATGTCGTAGGTGCCTTCGGTACGCTCGCCGTACGCGTATACCTGACGCATGGCCACGGCCCCGCTTCGGAGTACCATGACCTCTGCATTTCCGATTTTCAGCGTGGTCTGTACCTTTCCTATGCCCTCAAGCTCTTCTTCGAACCGGACATACGTCCATTCCTGCTTTTCGTACATTTCGCCATCTGCGTTCAGCTGGATGGTTTCACGTTCATCTTCCTGCTGCATATTGGTTG
Organism: Marinococcus sp. LNSP9103-4; assembly: GCF_056034345.1. Taxonomy (NCBI): domain Bacteria; kingdom Bacillati; phylum Bacillota; class Bacilli; order Caryophanales; family Bacillaceae; genus Marinococcus; species Marinococcus sp. LNSP9103-4. The sequence goes on from NZ_JBQLIA010000006.1 coordinate 97,548, forward strand.
TCATAGCGACTTTTACCGGGGTCTTTGCTGTGTCTGCCACGATGAGCCACCTTTCTCTATGCCTGCACATACTCGCTTTTAACGTTCCGGTTAATCACTGTCTTATTTTAACACGACTTCACGCATTGAGAAGGGAAAATTGATCATTTGAAAAGCCTGCAGACAAAAAAGCTCCCCTGCCGGAGCAGAGAAGCTTTGATCACCCTTTAACCGAGCCGGCAAGCAGACCGCGGACAAAGTATCTTCCAAGCACAATATAGACTATAAGCGTCGGCAGGGCGGCAAGCATAGCACCGGCCATCTGCACGTTCCACTGCACGATCTGGCTGCCGGATAAATTCTGCAGCGCCACCATAACCGGCTGGCTGTCTGCGTTTGTGATCGTTACCGCAAACAAAAATTCATTCCAGATGTTCGTAAACTGCCAGATGGCCACGACGACAAATCCCGTAATGGATAGCGGAATAATGACGCGCCGGAATATCTGCAGAAAACCCGCGCCGTCAATTTTCGCTGCTTCAATCATTGTATCGGGGATGTTGGCATAAAAGTTTCTAAACATCAGGGTCGTAATCGGCAGACCGTACACGACGTGGGTGAGAATCAGCCCCGGAATCGAGTTGTACAATTCAATACTCCTGAGAAATTGGATGAGCGGAATGAGGATGCTCTGATACGGAATAAACATCCCGAACAGCAGCACGGTAAAAAGAATTTCCGAGCCCTTGAACTTCCATTTGGACAGCACATATCCGTTCATCGCCCCGAGCAGCGCGGATAAAATCGTTGCCGGAATAACCAGATAAAAGCTGTTCGCCAGGTTCGGAGCCAGGGCAGCGAAGGCTTCCGCGTAGCTTGAAAAGTCGATCGCTGTCGGAAACGCCCACATCGTAGCGAGACTCACTTCATCGAGCGGCTTCAGGCTGGTTACTACGATGACGTAGATCGGTGATAAAAACAAAAGCGACATAAAAATGGCGAGTGCGTATTTGAACACCGGCGTTAATCGAATGGCCATCAGCCTTCCCTCCTTCGATTGGCGAGTAAGTACGGTACGATGAATACAGCGACCAGAATGAGCATTACCATGGCGATGGCTGCCCCGTTTGCATAGTAATTGGCACGGAATGTGGTTTCAAACATATATACGCCCGGAACGTCAGTTACGAAATTCGCCCCCGAGCCGGTCATCGCGTAAACAAGGTCAAATATTTTCAGCGAAATGTGCGCCATGATAATAACAACACTTACTGTAATTGGCAGAAGCAGCGGAATGACTACCTTCATGTATACCTTCCACTCTGACGCCCCGTCGACCCGGGCAGCTTCCCGGAGCTCTTCCGGAATGCCCCGCAGACCGGCCAGGTACATCGCCAGGGAAAAGCCGGTCATCTGCCAGACGGCCGCTATGACAAGCGCGATAATAGCAACAGGAAGACCGAATTCAATACTCCCCCACTGAAAGCCGCCCAGAATATTCGTGTCGGTATACCAGAGCGGTTCGATACCAAAGAATGCCAAAAATGTATTGTAGCCGGTGGACGGGTTCAAAAGCCACTGCCAGACGACCCCCGTCACGACAAAGGAAAGCGCCATTGGAAAAAGAAAAATATTGCGAAAAAGCGTTTCGGCTTTTAACTTCTGGTCGATAAGCACCGCCAGGCCGAGGCCGCTTACAATCACAAACCCGATAAATAAAAGTGTAAAAAACAGAGTGTTCCTTAAATCCGCCTGAAAACGGAAGTCCTGGAACAGGTATATATAGTTTGCGAACCCGGCAAAAGAAAAGTCCGGTGTCAGGCTGTTCCAGTTGCTGAGCGAGACGTACCCTGTCCACCCGATAAATCCGTATACAAATACAGCGACCAGTAAAAACGAGGGAGCGATAAACGCCACGGCCCACCAGCGGTCCCTGACTGCTTTTTTACGTTTCACCCGGTCTTTTGCTGCTGTTTTGTCCATTACTTCGTCGGCCATCTTCCATCCCTCCTTTGAACAAAAGAAGCCCGGCACCGCTTTCACCGGCACGGGGCTTTTTTCTGTTAATTCATCCTATTGCTGTTCTTCCTCAAGTGCTGTCTGCATCGATTCCATCAATTTCTCTTCATCGCCCTGAGTAACAAAGATATTTACGGCCTGGTTCGCTTTCGTCACGAAGCCTTCAGAGGCAGCTGAACCGTGCGCAAGACTTGGCGTAAGCGATGTCTCCTGGAAGTCTTCCATCGTATCCTGGCCATATTCGTCGTATTTGGACTCATCCGCGTCCACACGTGCCGGGATCGATCCTTTTAACGGGTTGAACGCGTCCTGTCCTTCCTTCGAACCGAGGACGCTCAGGAATTCTTTAACCTGTTCCGGATTTTCCACCCCTTTTGGCAGACCGAAAGTATCAGTGATGACCATGAATTCTTCCGATGTTCCAGGGAACGGCGTGTAGCCGAAGCCTTCATTCACTTCCAGGCCAAGGTCGTTTACAAAATAGCCTTTCGCCCAGTCACCCATGTTAATCATGGCAGCTTCCCCGTCTGCAACCATCTGCGCTGAGTCCTGCCAGTTTCTCGAAGCGTGATCTTCGTTTACATATTCAAGCATTTTCCCAAACTGTTCAGTGGCTGTTGCTACGCGCTCATCATCAAAGCCGACTTCCCCTTCCCAAAGAGCTTCGTAGTCTTCCGGACCAAGGTTGGCAAGCAGCAGGTTTTCGTAAATTTGTGTAGCCGGCCAGGATTCTTTATCACCCATTGCAAGCGGCGTCACTCCTGCAGCTTCAAGCTCTTCTGCGACTTCAAAAAATTCGTCGATATCACTTGGCGGTTCGATGTCGTTTTCTTCAAACACTTCCATGTTGTAAAACATGACGTTGCCGCGGTGAATATTGACCGGTACGGAGTAGATATCGCCATCCGAGCTGACCATATCCACTAGCTCTTCCGGAAACTTGTCATTCAGCTCTTCCTCTTCGTAAAAATCATTGAGCGGCTCCATTTTGTCTGCTGCCACCCAGCTGTCATTCAGCTCAGCTCCGCCGTGCACCTGGAACGTGGATGGCGGGTCGTCACCCTGCATTCTTGTGGCGAGCACTGCTTTAGCATTTGTACCGGCACCACCGGCTACAGCGGCGTTTTCCACTGAAATATCGGGATTTTCCTCTTCAAACATATCGATTAAAGCCATCAGGCCGTCTTCCTCGCCAGCGCCCGTCCACCAGCTGAAGATTTCTACTTCGGCGTCGCTTCCACCTTCCCCCGAGCCTCCGGAGCTGCCCTCATTTTCCGAACCGGAGCCGGAATCCGAACCGCCTCCCCCACAGGCTGCCAAACCGAACAGCAGCAATGAACTTCCTACCAGACCAACACTCTTTTTCAACATGAACCCTCCCCCTCGCAGGAATAAATATGATTTTATGATAACGCTTACAATTTTGATTATAAGTTAGGTTCCTGCGATTGTATGGAAGTATTTTCTATACAATCTTTTGATTATCTGCATTATTTTTAGGTTACTTTATCCTATTACTTTTTGCCTTGCTGATATTGTTTTGGAGAGCATCCCACCTGCTTTTTAAAGACACGACTGAAATAGTTAGGGTCTTTGTACCCGATACTGATGCTGATTTCCTTTAACGGTCGTTCGCGGTCCTGAAGCATCCGTTTTGCTTCCTGCATCCTTACACGCGTGACGTAATCAACAAATGACACTCCGGTTACTTCTTTAAACTGGTGGGAAAAATATGCAGGGCTCCACTGCACATATCCTGCCATATCTTCAAGCTGGAGCGGCTTGGCATAGTGATTTTTAACGTAGGCTTTTACTTTTTCAATCTGGTGATGCTCCCGAAAATGGAGCCCCCGGTATGCTCCCACAATATGAAGGAGACGCTTCCATTCCGCAGTATCCGACGGCATGTTCTCTTCTAGTGTACCGCCCATTTCCTTAACCAGCTCTTCAAGCTGAAGCCACAAATGTCTCCTGGATGATTTTTGGGGCTGGGTGTTCCACCATTCGCTCCAATAATAGACGGCAGCTTTTTCTTCCCCGGTCCGCAGTGCATTCACAATGGAGGAGACCCACTCGCTGCTCTGTTCCGGAAGCGCGTACTGATCTTTTTCAAGACTGGACAGTGCTTCCACATAAGCCTGGAAAAGCTGTTTCATGTCGTATTCCTTTTCAGAAACCCCTATCGCTGCTTTTTCCCCGAGTTCAAAATGCATGCGGCGGCGCAGGCGTTCGATCTCTTCAGATCCCCTGTTTTTGCCCGTATGGAAGAAAAAAGTCCGAAACCAGCCGCCCGGCTGACGGTCTGTAAGAAAAGAATCATTGGTCCACTGGGCTATTCTTTCTTCTATATCCTCCGGCATTTCCTCCTCCCGCATGACTGCTGCAAAACCGTATGAGCAGCCCGGCACTGCTTCTGTAAGAAGATCGGCATGGTTTTCGTACGCTTCTCCGTGACAGACGCTCTGGAAAAGGAGCTTTTGCATTCTGCTTCTGTATTGCTTCTGCTCCAGCCTGCTGCGGTTCACTGCCGCCTGCACACGTATGAGTGTTTGAATAGTCTCTTCTTTTTTGCCCGGCTTTAGCAAATACTCCTTTACGCCCAGTCCGAGCGCCTCCCGGGCATAGTCGAAGGAATCATAGGCAGTAACCATAATAAAATGGATACCGGCTGCCGCCTTCTGAATGCGCTGTATGGCTTCGAGGCCGTTACATCCCGGCATTTTAATATCCATCAGCACAATGTCCGGCTTACTTTCGATAGCCTGCTCCACTGCGTCGAGCCCGTTCTCTGCCTCCCCGATCACTGTGATTTCCGGTAAATGCGCCGCTATCAGCTTTTTCATCGCTTTACGTTCAAGCCATTCATCCTCTGCCATCAAAAGTCGTATCATCCTGCCTGCCCCCCTGCTTTCTGCCATTCTTTGACCGGCATACACAGCTTTACCGTGGTGCCTCGTGCCGGCACGGATTCTACATCCACAAGCTGCCCGGCCTGAAAGAATAATTCCAGACGCCTGCGTACGTTCTGCATGCCAAGACCAGTGGAATGACCAACGTGCGCTTCCTGCTCTTCCCCCGCACCAAGAAGCTGCTGGCGCTGCCGCTCGTTCATTCCTTTACCGTTATCCATCACCCGGACGACGATCTGACTGTTCTCCAGACGCACCTGCACACGTACTTCAGCATTTTCCTCCATTCCTTCCACTCCGTGAATAAAGGCATTCTCGATTACCGGCTGCAGCGTCAATCTCGGTATCGGGACATCAAGCTCATCTGTTTCAATTTCAATATGCGCAGACAAGCGGTTCCGGAACCTAGTTTCCTGTATATGAAAGTAGCTCCGGATCACTTCCAGCTCATCCCGAAGTGTTACTTCTTTTTCGATATTTCCAAGGCTGTAGCGCAACAGGGAAGAAACAGACTCTATCAATTCCGACGTTTCCTCCGCATCTTCCAAATAAGCCATTTTTGAAATCGTGTTCAGGGTATTGAATAAAAAGTGCGGATTAATTTGGTTCTGCAGATGCTTCAGCTCCAGCTGCTTCATGAGCTGATCCATTTCTGCCTTTTTTTCCATTTCGCCGACATACGTATGAATGTCTGTCCGCATACGGTTGAACGTACGGCCGAGAAGCTCCAGTTCGTCTCCGGAGCGGATACGGAGAGGCTCCCCCTGAAAGTGGCCGCGTGATACTTCCTCTGCTGCCCGGGATAATTCGCCGACCGGCTTTGTAATGCTTGAAGAGAAACGGAAGGCGATAAAAGCAGCAATCAATAGCGACGTGGCAAACAAGCATATAATAAAATAGCGAAACGAGGTATTGCGCTCCTGCAGCTGGGCATACAGCTGCTGGTACTCTGTTAGGGACTGATCGATAAGGGTCAGGGTGCTTTCCTGTATATATGCGTTCGACTGTTCGGTTTCTGCGAGATTGCTTCCGTATTTTTCGATATCCCCCTGAAGCACAAATCCGGCAGTCGTTTCGCTGTTTTGCTCGAGTGAATCAAGCAGCTGCATGTAGCTCTGCATTTCGACGGATCCAGGCTGATTTTCTTCATTACCCAGCTCTTCTGTCAGTGCTTTCATTTCCCCTGATGCCTGATAATAAGCGGCCCATGTTTCCTGTGAAGGGTTGGTCGCTATCTGCTGCGTCGCTGCTGTCCACTCTTCGGCCTGCCGGGAAATGGAATTCAGTAATACAAAGCGGTCAAAGCTCGAACTGTATTCATTAGTAATACGCTCTGAGCTCCAGTAAATACCGATTGCTACTGCGTTAAACAGCAGGATAAACGCAAAGGAAAAAAACAGCATTTTCGAACGAATAGACCGTATCACCGCTCCGTTCCCCCTTCCCGGGCAGCTTCAGAAGCTCTCCAAATAACGGTGTCTGTATGCTGTACCGCCGGCACGTACTGCTGTTGATTCAGCCGTGCCACATCATATACCGCCTGCTCCCCCATCTGCACGGGGTGCTGACGGACCGTGGCATCAATTGTGCCCTCTTCAAGCAGCTGTACTGTTTCGGGCAGTGTATCAAACCCGATCACATACAGGTCGCCGACCCCTTCAATCTCTTCGATTCCCTGCGCCATGCCGACAGCATCCAAAGCACTTGTGCCATACAGCGCCGTAATGGCAGGGTTCTCCTTTAATAAACTATAAGCGGCCTGGGCGGCTCCGATCTCGGAAATCCCGGAATACCCGATATCCTTGATTTCTACGCGGCTGCTTGCTTCTACAGTATCCCGGAATCCCTCCACCCTCTCCTGCTGATTGACCGTTTCTGCACTTCCGGAAACGATGCCGACATACTGCATTCCTTCTGTATTCCGAAGCAGCTCTTCACCTGCCAAAATCCCGGCTTCATAATTATCCGTCCCGATATAGGCACGCCTCCCGCTTTCCGATACGTCGCTGTCTACAGTGATGACCGGCACCCCCTTTTCGAGCGCTTTTTGTACCAGCTCCCTGAAAACAGGATCATCAATACCCTGGGTGATAATGGCGTCTACATTGCTTTCAATCATTCGGTTCATCGTTTCAAGCTGCTCATCTTTATCCGCTTTAGACGGCCCGTAAGTTTCGACGTAAATGCCCGCTTCTTCTCCGGCTTCAGTCGCGCCCTCTTTAATCTGTTCCCAGTAGGGATTTCCTGCTTCTTCCATAATGAGCGCTGCTCTCGTCTGGTACACTTCGTTTTCCTCTGAATTTACCGGCTCCACGTAAAAAGCCTTCGTACCAAAATAAACGGTTGCCGCCAGGCTGGCCAGACAGCCGAGAAAGAAAACAGCAAACATCCAACCCTTCCTCCGTTCGCCCACCACCGAGCTCCCCCTTTTATTGAAGCCGTTTACAAATTATTATATAACTTTTTCCAAAAATCGCCACCCTTTCTCCAGGAAAGAGCATAAAAAAGACACCGGATCCTTGACCCGGCGCCCACTGTTTATTCGTCTTCTGTTATTTCGAGTCCTTCTCCGGAGGCCTTGAGCTGGTCGTACGTGTAGACGGCAATGGCTGTATCCTGCACCCCGGTGCCTGTCAGGTCACAGAAGGTTACCTGCTCCATCGTTTCCCGGCCACGGGCATCTCCGCTGATAATCGCCCCGATTTCCACGGTGCTGCTTTCATCGATAACTCCTGCTTCTTTTGCCGTCCGGTGTTCACCGATGGAAAATACCTGCGAAGCCGCATCACAGGCAAGAATATCCACCGCTCCGAGTACGTCCGGCTCGATTTCATTCTTTTCCGAGGCATCTGAGCCCATAGCTGTAATATGAAGCCCCGGATGCAGCCATTCTTTTTTGATGAACGGCTCTGTAGACGGTGTCGTCGTAACGAGCACATCGCAGTTTCGTACTACTGTTTCAAGATCGGCAGCTTCCGTCGTAACACCAAGCTCATGCTCCATTTCACGCTGATACGCTTCAATCCGTTCTTTTTTGCGTCCGTACACATACACTTTTTCAATTGACGGCCGTACCATTTTCAGCGCCCGCAGCTGAAAGCGCGCCTGTGTGCCGGTTCCGACGATACCTGCAATCCTTGCCTCGTCTTTAGCCAAATACTTGGCTGCCGCGGCGCCGGCAATTCCTGTGCGCACATCGGTCAAATATCCATTGTCCTGAAGCACTGCTGCCGGGAAGCCGGTATCCGAATGAAACAAAAGCATCATGCCGCTAAGGCTTGGAAGTCCTTTGTCCGGGTTATCGAAAAAACCGGTCGAAATTTTCAGGGCAAACTGGTCCATGCCCTTGACGTAAGCCGTTTTTGCATCCATTTCACCATTTTTATCGGCAATGGGCATGCTGAGTACAGGAGGCATGGTTACTTCTCCTGCCTGCAGGCGCCGAAAGCCGTCTTCAATAAGGGAAAGCGCCTGCTGATTGACATCAATCGTATTTCTGATCGGTTTTTCTTTGAATAAATACAAGGACTCCGCCTCCTTTAAAATGTGCTGCTTTTATTATAGGAAACATTACACTAAATCAAAACCATTAATCATGAGAACGCTTAAATATCTGCAGAACGGGAATAGCGTACCATACTTTGATTAAAAGGCAGGTGGACGGTGTGAAATATCGTCAGTTGGGAAATACCGATCTAAAAGTAAGTGAATTGAGCTTTGGCACATGGGCCATTGGCGGCGCGTGGGGAGCAACAAACGATACCGAAGCGCTCAAAGGCCTCGAGGCTGCCATGGACGCCGGAGTGAATTTTTTCGACACGGCCGACGTGTACGGCGATGGACACAGCGAGGAATTGATTGGAAAAGCAACCAAAGGCAAAGAAGACAAGATTCACGTGGCCAGCAAATTTGCACGCGGCGGCGATATTAATGACCCAAATACTTATTCCAGGGAAAGTGTCACAGCCTACCTGGATGCTACACTGAAGCGTCTCGGACGCGAACGCCTGGATCTTTATCAGATTCACTGTCCGCCGATCGACATTTTAAAAGACGGCTCGGTATTTAAGGTACTTGATGACCTGCAGGCACAGGGGAAAATCCGCCACTACGGAGTCAGCGTGGAAACAGTGGAGGAAGGCATGGAATGCCTGCATTATCCAAATGTTAAGGCACTTCAGGTGATCTACAATATTTTCCGTCAGAAGCCGGCAGAACGGCTTTTTCCACAGGCGAAAAAGCAGGGCGTCGGTATCCTGACCCGCGTGCCGCTCGCAAGCGGACTGTTAACCGGAAAATATACAAAAGAAACGACATTCGCTGAAGACGACCACCGCAATTTCAACCGGGACGGAGACGCCTTCAATGTCGGAGAAACATTCGCCGGCCTTCCTTTTCAAAAAGGCGTAGAGCTCAGCACCTCCCTCCAGTGGATTAAAGAGCAGCGGGGCACAATGGCCCAGGCAGCTCTGCGCTGGATTCTGGATAACGAGGACGTCACCTGTGTCATACCTGGATTCCGTAACGAAAAACAGGTGACCGACAGCCTCGAAGCGATCAGTGTGCCCTCCTTCTCGAAAGAGGAGCAGGAGAAGCTGACAAAGTTTTATTTAGAGGACGTAGAGCCAAGCATCCGGGGCGGCTATTAAATCGTATGATTAAGACAGGTTTCACCCGGGTATTGTAACGAGTGGACAAACTATAACGCAAAGGAGCGATTATATATGGGAAGCCAATCCGTTTCCGAACTTACTGCAGGTACAAACTATAAAGCGAGTGAAATCGACAGCTTTGTAGAAAACAACCATGTCACGGTCATCTCCAACAATGAAAATCAGTTGTTTACAGAGCCGGACCGCGAGTACAAAGTCGTTTATAAATTCGGCGGCTACTTCGATCATTCCGAAGAACTCGCTGGTAAAAAATTCGTTGAGAAGCCAACGTACGTTGTAGAAAAAGTCTAAGTACAGATGAATCTGTGTTAAAGATGAAAGAAAAGCCGGCATCCTTTATTAGGGAGCCGGCTTTTTTTAATGCTTTTGGTCCATTGCCTGGGAAAGCGACGAGGCAATCGGTACATCCTGAAATCTGATGCCAAGATTGACGGAGGTTTGGGCGATTTCGGGACGCATGCCTGCCAGAACAGGCTGTACGCCAATCAGCTTTAACGAACGTATCAGCCCGAAAATCTGATGAGCGACGTGGGTATCGATGCCGGCTACGCCGGAAAGGTCAATAAACAATTCAGAGACCTGCTTTTTCGAGCACGCCTCAAGTGTGTGCTCGAGTATTACTGCAGCCCGTTCTTCGTCAATTTCTCCAATTAACGGAAGAAGGGCGGAGGATTTATTCAGAGAGATAACCGGAGCGCTCAGTTCATTAATAATGCTTTCCCTCGCTTCTAATTTCTGCAGGAGCAGCCGGTTGGATTTTTCCACGTAAGAAAGAATAATCTGATCCATGCCGTTTGTTACGAGCTCCCGAAGCTGTTCTTTCATATTGGCAGAGAGCTCTGCGTGCTCTTCCGCATAAAAGCGCTTCAAATAGGCAGTATACTGTTCCCTGTACCTCATCATTTCCCGGACGACCCGCGCATCCTTCGTCCGGAAGTATTTAGGATCACTGATAATGCCGTCTATCCATACTTCAAAGGTATTCTCCCATGTATTCCGGTCCTCGATAAAAATACTCGAGAAATATAAATGAAACTCATACGTCTGAGACTTCAGTTCCTCAACTTCTTTTGGGTCAGTCGTTGCGTAAGCAGATTCTCTGTCTGATTCCTCCAACGTTTCGTACCATGAATTCGCCATTTCCGCTGCGTGATTGACAAAATAGTCACGGATCAACTGGTTGGTGCTCATACGGCACCGTCTCCCTTCTGTATGCAGACTACTCATATCCTTTTCCGTGTTCCTTAAAAAAGGTGAAACTAAACGAGGAAAATTATGACTCCGGCTGGAGCTGACGGGACCTCCGTAACGTCCACTGGTCTTTTTCAAGATGTGCTTTAAAGCGGTTCATGATCCACAGATGAATAAACGCCTGGGTATATTGATAAAAGTACCATGGCATAGCCGGAACATAATCATGTACCGCTACAATGCACTGGTTCGTGTGAGGAATTTTACGAAATTCCAGCCGGCCCCGTTCTCCTTCATTTACCTGTGCAAGGAGTCCGCCGGTAATATAGTACAGTGCCCGGTCTTCTTCGCTGCGCTCCTTGGAATAGGAAAGCTCGAGAAATGTTCTTTTCATAAAGGCAGGCCGCAGGCCGTACTGGTAGCGATCGGTCGTTTCCACCTTTACGAATGGGCGCAGAAGCTTCGGCAGCCACTTTATATAATAACGGGCCGTCCAGTCTGCGTCTCTTCCACTTGGGATGGTGACACGCTGGACAGAGCGTACATTCCGCTCGACAGGTGCCGGCTTCAGGCGTGCCAGAATCGAGGACTGCTCCTTCCTGCTTTCCTTCAGAGAGTTTTCTGCCGCCTCCCGGAATGGAATTTTTCCATCACTGATGCCCTTCACACTTTTGGCAGGGTCAGCCACCATTGGATGGATCAGACTTTCAATCAGTGGATAAACCAGGCTTTTCGGCGTCCCGGTAGTTACACTCACCCACAGTCTTGAAAGGCGCACGGTGAAAAAAGGCACGGTAACTGCGTAGCGCTTTTTCCCCATCACCTTTGAAGTGATATTCATCATTTTCCGGTAGGTCATTACATCCGGCCCTCCGACGTCGATCGAACGGTTGTAGAGCGATTCTTCCCCGATACTTTTTTGCAGACTGTTTAATACGTCGGCAAGGGCGATCGGATGGGTTTTGGTCTGCGTCCATTTCGGAAGGATCATGACCGGCAGCCGTTTTACCAGCTTTGCGAGAATAGGAAAAGAGGATCCCTGCGGGCCGACGATTAGCCCTGCACGTATAGCGGTCACCGGCGTCCGGTACGATTTCAGGATATTTTCTACTTCCAGCCGGCTGCTTAAATGGCGGGACAGCCGGTCGGCTTCAGGAATAATGCCGCTCAAATAAACGACCTGCTTCACCTGCTTCTGCTCGGCGGCACGCGCGAAATTATCGGCAAGGATAACGTCCATATCTTCAAAGCTTCCTTGAGTTAACTTGGACGTCGGCATCATCGAATGAACTAAGTATAAAGCGTAATCTGCACCTTCGAGTGCCTGTTCCGCGTCTTTTAATGAAAATAAGTCACACGAGCGCCATGTTACATGCTCCTCGTTTTCTTTTGTGTCTATGTTTCTCGACAGAGCAATAATATCCGCGTGCTTTTTCAGTTCCTTCATCAGGTTCCTTCCGATATATCCACTAGCGCCAGTAATAGCTATGACCGGTCTCCGGCCGTTTATATCCTCCATGCTTGCACGCTCCTTTTCCCTTATAAGCTTTACATACACCATTCCCTAATTTCTCCGCCGCTAATTACATATTTATTTTAGAAATAATCCACTGCGCAATTATCACTGTAACAAAGCTGACGAGAAATCCGAAAACTACAAAAGCAAGCACCCACAGCCATCCTCTGTCGAGATTCAACCCGGCGAGCAGACCAATCACTGCCCACGTCAACGCTGTCGGCAGCGCATATTTTAACGCATTTTCCATCGAGTCATTCCCCCTCTTCTGCTCCTTTCCCGTTTCGATTTCCTCCCAACACGTAAGTTCATCATTTGTTCACAATTATATATTTTCTGTACTTGCATCACTTTGTGAAATAGTGCACAATATAAATAGATAAAGATTGCTCATTCATTCACATGATTCATATTCGAAAGGGGATTTTATACATGAAAAGAAATCACGTCCACCGGGTTGTTGTTATCGGAGCCGGAGCTGTCGGCAGCGGCTATGCATTTTCGTTAATTAATCAGGGCGTCGTCGAGGAGCTCGTGATCATCGATCTGGATGAGCGCAAGGCCGAAGGGGACGTGATGGATCTCAATCACGGTAAAGCCTTTGCCCCGCATCCTACTAAAACATGGTTTGGCACCTATGAAGACTGCCAGGATGCCGACATTGTCTGTATTACTGCCGGTGCCAACCAAAAACCCGGGGAAAGCCGTCTCGATCTTGTAGGCAAAAACACGGCTATATTTAAAAATATCGTCGGTCAGGTGATGGATAACGGCTTTGACGGAATATTCCTTATTGCCACTAACCCTGTGGATATTCTTACGTATGCCACCCAGCAGTTCAGCGGGCTTCCAAGAGAACGGGTCATTGGAAGCGGGACAATTCTGGATACCGCCCGCCTGCGGTTTATGCTGAGTGACTATTTTGATACTGCTGCCCAGAATGCCCACGCCTATATCATTGGTGAACACGGCGACACATCGCTTGCCGTCTGGAGCCAGGCAAACGTCGGCGGCCGAAACGCAGTAGAACTCGCAGATGAAAAAGAAAACAAAAATGTGAAGGAAATGAAAGGCATGATTAAAGACGTCCGCGGGGCTGCCTATGAGATCATTGAGCGTAAGGGCGCCACCAGCTATGGCATCGCAATGGGACTCACCCGTATTACAAACGCGATTCTTAAAAACGAAAACAGCGTTTTGACCGTCAGCGCCCACCTTGACGGCCAGTACGGAGAAAATAATCTGTGCATCGGTGTGCCGGCCGTCATTAACCGCGAGGGAATACGGGAAGTGATCGAACTGCCACTGAATGAAGAGGAAGCCCAAGACTTCCACCACAGCGCAGAGACACTCCGCAGCGTATGGGAAAATGCGAACGGCCAAGCTGCTAATTAAGCAGGTCTCTTATTATACAAATACAGCCCTTCCACTGCGAAGGGTTTTTTCACGTCTCCACCCCCCTGAAGCGCACGGATTCCCCATTTCGGGGCAATGTATGTTAGAATTTGAAGGAATAGTAACATACTAGTGAGAAGGAGCCTGAATGTATGAGTATTTCACGTAACGATCCGTGTCCTTGCGGCAGCGGTAAAAAATACAAAAAATGCTGCGGCGATCCCGCCAACCAGCCAGCTTATACGACTGAAGAAGTAACCAACATACAGCTGGATCTTGCAGCCGCTGCGAACAAAGACAGCCGGAAGGATTTCAGCCATTATTACCGCCGGGTCTACCGGCCGAACTATTTCCCTTATGCCTGGCATAAATTTGTCCAAAACCTGGCGCTTGCCGACTTTTTACTGCACGGCAATGAGCGCAGGGAATGGATGAATATCCATCAGCAGATAGAGCAGAACAGTCAGCACCCGCGGCTTCAGCGGCTTTATTCCAACTGGACCGGGCATAACCTGTCATTATTTCGTTTGAATAAAATGACCGACGACTGGTACGAAGTCACTGACCTGTTGAGCGATGAAGTTCACCACATTGAACCACTGTCCTTTTTCCGCGACCTGCAGGAAAACATTGTATTCCTCGCCTTTTTAGTTCCTGTGGAGGACAAATGGTATCCAATGCTCGGCCTGCTGCCGTTTCATCCGGACTTCGGCGATGACGTCATTAAAAGTGTTACCGGCTCTGTTCCGGATAACGAAGCGGATAAAGCCGGCTGGATCACGCATCACCTGCCGGACGTGCTTCGCACACTTAAGGATGATCTTCAGGAAAAATACCAGGAAGCAGATAGCACCTCCACCACCCCGTCTGAAACAGGTTCAGATGCTGCGGCCGATACAACAGAGACCGCTGCGGCATCCACTTCAGGCCTGAACGACGACCAGCAGAAGGTAGTGGAGGCGCTCGAAAGCTCCGATCAGCTGTCTAAAGACGCAGCAGCTGCAGCTTCAGAGCTGTGGGCACGCTTTTGTGAACAGGAAAATCCTGTTATCCGCAAGCCGGAAGCCCAGGCAGCAGCCCTTGAATACGCAGTAGGAGGCGGCACCCAGAAAGAAATCGCCGAACGCTACGGCGTGGCCTCGTCCACTATTCGTACGCAGTGGAAAAAGATGGAGCCTTATACGTCAAATGAAAATGCATAAACAGTAAACGGCCTGCAGGGGTTTATCCCTGCAGGCCGTTTACTGCTTCAGAAAGAACGTTTCTTTTTTCGTTTTTTCAAGGCAAGCATGCGGCTTCCAGTAAGCGCCAGATGAATAGAGGCAGCCATCAGTATAAGATCAAGCTCAAAGCCCCCAATCAGCCCCTGCTGCCATTTGACCGTTACAATCGCTCCAAGCATAATGAGTGCAAACAGCCCCGCCACGACACGCGTCAGCAGTCCTAGAATCAGTAAAATTCCTCCCGCGGCTTCGATGACTGCTACAGCGTAAGCCGTGCCTTCCGGCATGCCCATGCTGCCAAACGATGCAGCCTGGTCACCCATTCCGTTCAGTAATTTATCTGCTCCGTGGGCTAAAAATATCACGCCTGTCACGACCCGGAGGATCAACAGTCCGGCTTCGATATTTTTCATATGATTTCCTCCTTTTTCTTTTTCATTAGTATGCGGAACTACTGCAAATTTGAAAAGGCACTATACGAAGATACGTGATTTCTGCCTATAAAAAAAGAGACCGGAAACGGTCCCTTTTCACAGCTTTTTCTCAAGCCAGATGCGTTCATCTGTTAACTCCTCTTTCACCTGAAAGCCCGCGGCCTGCAGCATATCAATAAATTCCGGGTACCGGTGGGCAAGCTTCGTCTGCACCACCTCATAACCCTGCTCCCGGGCATGAATAAGAACGTTGCCGACAAGACGGCTTCTCCATCCGTCATCTTCAAACGCTTCTTCCATGCCGTTCAGCCAGCTGTACCATACGCTTTCATCTTTCGCGTAGCTGATGTCGTAGCCGAGTATTTTCCCTTCCTCCCGCGCTACCTGCACGAGAGACGCCTCTGCCTGTTCGAGAGTCTGGTGCATTGGTTCCATTTTTTCAAAAAGCTGAGCGTGTAAATATAGGATACCCTGCAGCACTTCGCTTGGAGGCATGCCTTCGTATTTTTCTATCTGCATCGTAATTGTTCCTTCCTTCCATCACTAACTTCTACGGCAAGTGTAGCATATGCAGGCACGGTTTATCTTTCCTACCGCCTTTTTCAAGTTCATGTTACCATGTAAAGTGATATGAAAAGATGTCCCGATGCACGAATACATACCAGAACGTAGTTGAGGAGATCGATGAGTCATGGAACTAACATTAAATCTGTATTACCTTTTATTTATCGGCCTGGCATTAAATGCCGCTATTTACGTCATCGCCCGCATTAAACAGCACGGCCGCCGGCACCGGTTCGCCGCAGCGAATGTAACATTTATCGCCTTTTTCTCTGTATTAATTTTAAGCATTGTATTCACCCGCTGGATCGGGCCCGACTTATTCGTCGTAAGCGTCGGCATGATTTTTATGTTCGTTATCGCCGCCCTTTTGGATAAAAAAATAGGGGCAGCCTAAAAGCAGACAGAGGCACTATGCCCTGTCTGTTTTTAGGCTGATAGATAGGTGCTTCGCATGTATCCAGGCATCATACGGATTTACCCTGGAGCCTTTGAATTTCCTGCATTAATAAATTAAGTTCTTCCTGGGCACTGTTTATCGAAGCTGTTAATTTGCCGAGCTCGATATTGGCGGTTTGATACAGGCACTTTGTGAGTTTATCGATAGAGTCAGAATTAGCAATTTTAGCATTGCCTATGGATTGGGACATACAATTTGCAGCTATTTTGAACAGCCTCCTTGAGTCACTTTTTAATTGGATAATCATCTATTAAATGCATTCGATCCATTATATTATACCTATAAATTCCTGTTTATTATAACACAAACCAAGAAAGTTCATAGTAATATAGTAATGAACTGGATTCACAATTATTTTCTTCTCCTGGTGGATAGAAAACAGGCAGAGCCGCTGGGCCCTGCCTGTTTTTATTATGAAATTTTCATCCGCTGAAGGCGCAGGGCATTCAGCACAACAGAAACGGAACTGAACGCCATGGCTGCCCCGGCCACCCACGGAGCGAGCAGGCCGATAGCCGCAATAGGAATGCCGACGGAATTATACACAAATGCAAAGAATAAATTTTCTTTAATGTTTTTCATCGTGGCCCGGCTCATAAGCACAGCATCAGCAGCGCTGTTTAAATCCCCGCGCATCAGCGTGATGTCGGCTGCCTCCACGGCGATATCCGTTCCTGTACCAACAGCCATCCCGATATCAGCTGTCGCAAGCGCCGGTGCATCGTTAATGCCATCTCCGACCATCGCTACGCGCCGGCCTTCACGCTGCAGCCGCGTGACTTCGCTGCTTTTCTGCTCCGGCAGCACGCGCGCAATTACGCGATCGATCCCTACTTCGGCTGCAATGGCGCGGGCAGTCTTTTCGTTATCGCCGGTAATCATGACGACTTCAAGTCCTGCTGCCTGCATGCGTTCCACTGCCCGTCTGGATGTTTCTTTCACTGTATCAGCTACGGCAATCCACCCGGCAAAACGGTCGTTTACTGCGACTCCCATCACTGTTTTTCCCTGATCTTCCATTGCTTCATTTTCTGCACTTTCCGGTATACCTTCCACCCGGCGCTCCGCCAGCCAGGCACTCGTTCCGACCACTACAGTACCGGCGTCCGTGGCTGCAAGCACCCCTTTGCCGGGTACTGCTTCAAACGAAGACGCCCTCGGCAGCGTAATATTTTTCTGTCCCGCGTCCCGGACAATCGCCTGGGCGAGCGCATGCTCGGAGGATTCCTCCGCGCCGGCCGCGTGCATCAACAGCTCCTGTTCTGTCCAGCCGGCTGCCGGCACAATATCAGTCACTGCCGGCTCCCCTTTTGTAATTGTGCCGGTTTTATCGAGCAGAATCGTCTCTACGGCTCCCGTGCTTTCCAAATACTGTCCGCCTTTAAAGAGCACGCCGTTTTCAGCCGCTCTGCCCGAACCTGCCATAATGGATGTCGGTGTTGCGAGACCAAGAGCACATGGGCAGGCAATAACAAGGATGGCAATGGTCGGCAGAAGCGCCGCTTCAAGCGATCCGGGCTGCACAAAAAGAATCCAGGTGAGAAAGGTCAAAGCCGCGATTCCAATCACAATCGGCACAAACACTCCGGATACCCGGTCGGCGAGGCGCTGGATCTCCGCCTTTCCGCCCTGCGCTTCCTCAACGACCCGCACAATCTGCGATAACGCCGTGTCCTTGCCGACCCGGGTCGCACGCATGCGGATACGCCCGTTTCCATTCACTGTCGCTCCAATCACCGTGTCCCCGGTATCTTTGTCCACCGGAATACTTTCGCCTGTAAGCATGGACTCATCCACAGACGAGCGGCCGTCAATGACCTCCCCGTCCACCGGCACTCTCGCTCCCGGCTTCACATGGACGATGTCGCCCTCCTGAACATCTTCGCTCTTTATTTCTGTTACTTCCCCGCCCCGTTCCACCAGGGCAGTTTCGGCTTTTAATGAAAGCAGCGACTTGATGGCACGCGAGGTGCGACCCTTCGCTTTCGCTTCAAACCATTTACCGAGAAGAATGAGGGTAATAATCACAGCCGAAGTTTCAAAATACAGACCTTCGGACGCATTGCCCGTCAGCACAAAGTACAGGCTGTAAAAATAGGCAGCCGAGGTTCCAAGAGCAACCAGCACGTCCATATTGGCACTGCCGCTCCGCAGTGATTTATAGGCGCTCCGGTAAAACGTGGAGCCGATCACAAACTGAACCGGCGTTGCAAGACCGACCTGCACCCACGGGTTCATCAGTGCTTCCGGAGCCCAGAGAAAGGACAGAAATCCGAAATGGGACACCATCGTCCATACAAGCGGGAGGGTCAAAAGCGCAGAAATCAGCAGCTGCCATCCTTTTTTCCGCTGCTCTTTTTCTCTAGGCTCCTCCGTCTCTTCTTCGGTCCGTTCGGTTAACCCATACCCTAATTTGTCTACTGCCTGTTTCATATCTTCTACAGAAACTTCCCCGTCCAGATAGTGAACCGTGGCACGCTCCATCGCCAGGTTGACGGTAGCTTCCGACACACCCGGCATTTTATTCAGCTTCTTTTCGACCCGGTTGGCACAGGCTGCACATGTCATTCCGGAGACGTCAAATACTGCTTCGCTGCGACGGACGCTGTAGCCGGTCTGTTCTACTTTTTCTTCCATGTCATGCGGCGATACCTCATCTGGATCATACTGCACCGAAAGCTGTTCGGTTGTTAAGTTAACGGAGGCTTCCGAGACCCCCTCCATTTTCCCTACCTGCTTTTCAATTCTCCGGGAGCAGGCCGCACAGGTCATACCCTCTACGGATGCGTTCCAGCGGGAAAGATTGTTATTGGTTTTCTGCTTTTCCATACCGGCACCTCATTTCCATTGCAGGCTTTCTTTTAATATTATACCCCCGTATAGTATTTAGCAAACAAAACTGTGATAAAAAAGCGGATCGTGGCTGCACGATCCGCTCCTTATTAATCATTTATGCAGATACAACATCGTATCCCTGATCATCTATCGCTTCATCAATATCTTTTCGTGAAGTTACTTCAGGATTATATTCTACGTCTACGGCACCTGTATCGAGGTTTACTTTCACGCTGGAAACGCCCTGCAGTTCGCCGACGCCGCCTTCTACCGCAGAGACGCAGTGTCCACAGCTCATTCCTTCTACCTGGATCGTTTCTTTTTTCATTTCAACCATCCTTTCTGTACCTTCATTATATAATACGCCTGTGGGGTATTGTCAAAAATCACTTCATCATCCGGCGCATAACGGTCATCAGCTCTTCAATGGATTCTTCGCCTTCGCCCTCTTTAATGGCATTCGCCACACAGTGCGAGGTATGGTCCTCCATTAATGCCAGCGATACTTTGTTGGTTGCAGACTGAATAGCTGCAATCTGGTTTAAAATATCGACACAGTACCGATCGTTTTCCACCATATCGTGAACGCCGCGCACCTGTCCTTCAATACGCTTTAACCTGTTCAGCATTTGTTGTTTATTAGGTTGGACGGTCCTTTTATTGCCTGAAGCATGCTCCATACTGTCCACTCCTTCTTATCGCTTATTTACCGCTAGTTTACTAGGTGGAGCGGCGTTAATCAATTTTTATGATTTATGGAAAAGCACAATTTTTGTTTTAATTTTTAAAAATTTTCAATTTAGGGTTGCGTAAAATGAAAGCGTTTTCTATAATAAAGTCATTCTTCCAAAACGTTTCGGAGGCTAACTATGAATACCATAAAAGATATCGCTAAAGCAGCCGGCGTTTCCGTCACTACTGTTTCGAGAGCTTTGAATGGATACAGCGACGTCAATGAACAGACACGCCAGCGTATTCAGGAGATCGCTGAACAGCTGGACTATACGCCAAACCACATCGCCCGCGGCCTCGTTATGAATCGTTCGAAGACAATTGGGCTCTTAACCTCCCAATCCTTTCCGTCCAATCCGAAGGATACGTTCACACTTGATATTCTGGCCGGTGTAAACGAATACGCCAACGAATGCGGTTATGACCTTATCCTGTTTCAATCCCGTCCTACCGGGGACCGTACGTATTACCAAATGTGCCGGGAACGACAGCTCGAAGGGGTCATCACCCAGAACCTCCCCCATGACCACTCCGCCACCGAAGAATTGGCGGCTACCGGGCTTCCATGCGTATTTATCGACAATCATGTGGAAAGCGGTAACGCAAGCTTTGTCACTACTGATAATGCTGACGGCGCCCGTCAGGCGCTGGTACATTTGATCGGACTTGGTCATGAACACATCGCATTTATTAACGGCCATCATTACGCCTACGTATCCAAAGAACGCCGGAAAGGCTACGAAGAAACACTTCGGGAGTCCGGTCTTCCCTACCGGGAGGAATACGTGCGGGAGGCAGCCTTCGATGAAAAAAAGGCTGAGCAGGAAGCGCTCGGGCTGCTTAAGGCCCATCCGCACATCACCGCCGTCTTTTGCGCAAGTGATTTAATGGCTCACGGGGTCATGCGGGCAACTCATCATCTTGGGTACGTTCTGCCGCGGGATTTATCGATCATCGGCTTTGACGATCTCGTACTCGCGGAGTATTTTTCCCCGCCCCTGACCACTGTCCGTCAGGACCGGTACACGCTGGGGCGCAAAGCCTGTGAATTACTTATTGAGAAGATTGAAGGAAGAGATACACCTGCCAGCCTGATAATTCCTGCTTCGTTAACCGTGCGGGAATCCACCGGCATTCCGGTAAGCAGGTAGGTTCTTTCCTGCTTCTCTCTGGCATCCAAAACGTTTCGGATATTTTGAAATCGATTTCACATAAGGAGGAATAGGCATGAAGAAAGCTGCAGCCGTTACAGGAGCGTTTATAATGCTCACCGGATGTTCAACTGCGGACATCTCCCCCACTGCTGAGGACGAAGTCACAATTACGTACGCCCGCGGTGTGGATACGACTAACGCCACAGATGCCACGATCAAGGCATTTGAAGAAGAGCATCCAAACATCAATGTGGATGTACGGGAGATGCCGCCTGATACGGGAGAACAGCACAACCAGTACGCTACGATTTTAAGCAGTGGCAGTGATGAAATCGACGTATTTGCGGCTGACGTCGTCTGGCCGGCGGAATTTGCCCAGGCCGGCTATGCGCTTCCGCTCGACCGTCTGATTGAAAGAGACAACGTCGATATTGATGCCCATTTCCCGGCCACTATTGAATCCACCTCCTATAACGGACGGCAGTTTGCCATGCCATCGTATACAGATGCCGGGCTGTTGTTTTACCGGAACGATATTGTAGACGAGCCGCCGGAAACCTGGGAAGAGCTCGAAACGATGGCTGCAGACCTTCAGGGTGAAGAAGGCACCTCCTTCGGCTACTCGATGCAGGCTTCCCAGTATGAGGGCCTCGTCACTAATGCCATTGAATACATCGGTGCCTACGGCGGCCAGATCATTAACGAAAATCAGGAAGTAGTCGTTAATTCTCCGGAGGCCATTGAAGGTATCCAAAAAATGATCGATATAACCCAGTCCGACTTTGTACCAAACAACATTCTTAATTTCCAGGAAATTGAAACAGAAAACGCGTTTATAAATGGTAACACCGTTTTTGCCAGGAACTGGCCGTACCTGCTGTCTACTTCCACCGACCCGGAAATCTCCAATATTCCTGACAATGTCGGCTTCACCACGCTCCCTTCAGGCAGCGACGGCACCGCTTCTGCTCTCGGCGGATGGACCACCATGATCAATAAAAACTCCGAAGAAGTTGAAGCCTCCTGGGAATTCGTGAAATTTATGTCCAGTGAGCAGGGCCAGAAAATCGGTGCTCTCGAAGGCAGCCGGGCTCCTACTATTGAGTCTTTGTATGAAGATGAAGACATCCAGGAAGCAAACGCTCTGTTTGCGGATGATGCCTTCGTCGAAACGCTTCAAAATGCAGTGCCGCGTCCAGTCACAGCAGATTATCCCGAAGTATCGGATATTATGCAGATTGAACTTTCGCGGGCAGCGGCAGGAGAAATTACGGCTGAAGAAGCTGCTGCCAATATGGAACGCAAATTGAACGCCGTTTTGAATGAAGAATAACACGGATTCAAAGGAGGAAGCCCCATGGCTGGAAAACCTGGACGCAAATTTCAATTAAATGAAAAACAATTAGGCTACGCAATGGTCGCCCCGGCGCTCGTTTTGATTCTTCTCGTCGTTATATGGCCCATTATGCTTTCCGGCTGGAACAGCCTGTTTGACTACCGGCTGAATGACCCTACCAAGTCGGAGCGAATCATGAGCGAAAGCCTGAACCTCGAGGAATACGCCGATAACCGGTACCTTGTCGAGCAAAATGTCAATGAGTTAAGCGAGGCTTATCCGGAAGGAGAGGAAACGTTTAACGAAACCTGGGCAGTCGTCCAGGAGCATCATGAAGAGCTTGTGGCTGATGACGCCATGGCTTCAAGCTATCAGGAAGTTAACAGCATGCTGAATGACTACGAGCCGATCACAGATGACAACCTGCGTATCCAATCCATCGACGGCTCGTGGGGCAGCGACTTTGAAGCTGCAATGGATGAACAGATCGAAGCCGTTAATTCCTTGCAGCAACAGGCGGACGGGGACACGGCAGTGGAAATAGGCTATCTTTCCGCCCAGCTTGGCAATCTGCAGGGCTCGGTGCTCTCCTCGAACTTTGTCGGCCTGCAGAATTACGCGGATTACCTGCTCGATGGACGGACCTGGACCGCTTTGACAAATACGACCTTCTTTACGATCGTTTCCGTCGGCGCTGAGCTGATTATCGGTCTTGGTGTCGCACTGCTAATCAACCGGACCTTCAAAGGACGCGGCATCGTCCGGGCTTCGGTTCTCGTACCGTGGGCCATTCCAACAGCTGTAGCTGCCATGATGTGGAGCTATCTGTTCGATGGACAGTCCGGGATTGTCGCTCACTATATGGCAGCGGTTGGCTTAATTTCTGACCCGGGCGCTCTTTTAACGACGGCTTCGGGATCCATGTTTTCCATTATATTCGCAGACGTCTGGAAAACGACGCCTTATATGGCACTTCTTCTGCTTGCCGGGCTGCAGACGATACCAAATACGCAGTATGAAGCAGCAGAAGTCGATGGAGCTGGCAGAATACAGAAGTTCTTCTTTGTAACCCTGCCACTGTTAAAATCAGCAATTCTTGTCGCCCTTCTCTTCCGGACCCTGGATGCCTTCCGCGTATTTGACCTGATTTATGTGCTGACCGGCGGCGGTCCGGCAAACGCCACGGAATCGATTTCCGTTTTTGCCTACAAAGCCCTGTTTGAACAGCAGAACTTCGGTGCCGGCTCTGCCCTTTCCGTCATAGTATTTGTCTGTGTGGCCATCATCAGCTTTATATTCGTTAAGCTGCTTGGCTCAGACCTGTTTCCGGAAAGAGCGAAAAAATAAGTGGAAGGAGTGACTGTACATGTTTAAAAACCAAGCCGGTATCCGGTTTTATATCTTCCTGGCTATCTTCGTATTTCTCGTTATGTTTCCATTCATCTGGATCTTTTTAACTTCCCTGAAGCCCCAGAATGAGTTGACGTCGTTCGCCTGGTTTACATCCAACGCCACACTTGAGTCCTATGCGTCAGCGATTACGACGAGGCCGCTGTTCCGTTACATGCTCAACAGCTTTGTCGTTTCCGGCCTGACTACGGTGTTATCGCTCTTGATTGCTTCGTTTACGGCCTATGCGGTTACGCGGCTGCCTATCCGCGGCAAGACTTTAATTTTAGGTCTTGTACTGGCCTCATCGATGTTCCCGCCAATTGCGATTTTGTCTCCAATCTTTAACTTTGTGACAGACACGGGACTTCGCAACAGCTACATCGGTCTCGTTATTCCGTACATCACCATCAGCCTGCCGCTCGCGATTTGGATTCTGGCCACCTTTTTTCAAAAAATCCCCTGGGAGCTTGAAGAATCAGCCAAGCTGGACGGCGCTACGCCATTTCAGACGTACCGTCAGATCATCCTGCCGCTCGCTACCCCAGGCATCTTTACTACGGCGATTCTTGTTTTCGTCGCCGCCTGGAACGAATATCTTTTCGCCCTGGCGATCAATACCGCTGATGCCTGGCGGACGATCCCGGTCGGCATTTCGTTCTATCAGAGCGAATACACAGTCCCATGGGGCGACATTTCGGCTGCCACCGTTATTGTTACGATACCTATCGTTATTCTCGTTCTGATTTTCCAACGCCGGATTGTTTCCGGGCTTACGAGCGGTTCAGTAAAAGAATAAGCATCACTATATAAAAAGGAGTGGAAATCCCATGAAAACAGTAAATATCGGTGTCATCGGGTGCGGAAGCATCGCGAGAAACCGCCACATTCCAGAATATGAAGCAAATCAACATACCACTATCCGGGCCGTCTGTGACCTGGTGAAGGAGCGCGCCGAAGAAACAGCTTCCCGTCTCGGGGCTTCGGCCTATACGGATTATCACGAACTGTTAAAGGATGAATCGATTGAGGCGGTCAGCGTGTGTACATCTAATCATATGCATGCCCGGATCAGCATCGACGCCCTGGCTGCCGGCAAGCACGTGCTCTGTGAAAAACCGATGGCGACAAGCGAACAGGAAGCTGAAGAAATGATCGAAGCTGAAAAACGCAGCGGTAAAAAATTAATGATCGCCCATAACCAGCGTTTCGTGCCTTCACACGTGAAGGCGAGAGAGCTGATTGCAAATGGCGACCTGGGGAAAATCTTCAGCTTCCGGACCACATTTGGACACGGCGGCCCGGAGGGGTGGAGCATCGATGGCAAGGACAGCTGGTTCTTCCGCAAGGAGGAAGCATTTATCGGCGCCATGGGAGATCTTGGAGTGCACAAATCCGACCTGATTCAATTTCTGCTTGATGAGCCGGTGACCCAGGTAGCTGCTTTCGTGGAAAACAATGCGAAGGAAAATATTACAGTGGATGATAACGCTGTATGCCTGCTTAAAACAACAGGAGGCTTAATCGGAACCCTCACGGCCAGCTGGGCTTATGTTCCCGAGGAAGACAACTCAACGATCATTTATGGCGAAAAAGGCACCCTCCGCCTTGAAGACGACCCGGTTCATTCGCTGACTGCCCACTATACCAACGGGCATACGGTCCGCTACGAGCTGGGCGGCATTCAGACCAATGACGCCGGCGGCCAGGAAAGCTCCGGGGTGATTAACGCCTTTACTGAAAGCATCATCTCGAACACGGAGGTGCCGGTAACCGGAGCAGATGGAAAGCAAGCCCTCGCTGTTATTCTGGCAGCTCTTGCCTCCAGCGAGCGCGGCCAGTTTGTGACTATTGGGAAGGAAGGTGTTCAATAATGAAAATCGGCGTTTTCACCGTCCTGTATGCTGATTTGGCTTTTACAGATATGCTCGATAAGGTTAAACGTGCCGGAGTGCAGGCCGTAGAGCTAGGCACTGGCGGCAACCCGGGCAATGACCATGCAGATGTAGACAGGCTGTTAAACAGCGAAGATGCACGCAAACAGTTCCAGGAAGCACTGGATGCCCGGGGCTTAACCGTCAGTGCACTCAGCTGCCACGCCAATCCAATCTCCCCGGACCCGGCTGAAGCAAAGGATGCGGACGAAACGTTCAAAAAAACCGTGCAGCTTGCCAGCCAGCTGAATATTCCGGTCGTTAATACGTTCTCCGGTGTCGCCGGAAGCGACGAAAGCGCCAAGCACCCAAACTGGCCGGTCGCCCCGTGGCCGAGTGCGTATTCGGACATTTACAACTGGCAGTGGGAGCAAAAGCTCATTCCATATTGGAGGGAAGCCGGCAGCTACGCTAAAGAACACGGCGTAAAGGTCGGCATTGAGCCTCATGGCGGTTTCCTCGTTCATACGCCGTACACGGTGCTGAAGCTTCGGGAAGCAACCAACGATGCGGTAGGTGCTAACCTTGATCCGAGTCATATGTGGTGGCAGGGGATCGACCCGGTAGCCGCGATTAAAATTCTTGGAAAAGAAGGAGCCATCCACCACTTTCACGCCAAGGATACGTATATCGACCAGGACAACGTCAACATGTACGGCCTCACCGATATGCAGCCTTACAGCAGCGTGCAGACCCGTGCCTGGAGTTTCCGGTCGGTCGGCTTCGGCCACGGCATGAAGGAATGGAGCGATATGATCAGCGCGCTTCGGACGTTCGGCTACGACCATGTTGTCAGCATCGAGCATGAAGACCCGATCATGTCACTTGATGAAGGCTTCGAGCGAGCTGTGCAAAATCTGAATTCCGTCAATATTTCCGAGCGTCCGGTCGACATGTGGTGGGCGTGATCCCTCCGTATTAAAAAAGCTGCTCCCCTTACTCAGGGCGGGCAGCTTTTTAAAATAGACGATGCTTGTAAGCATAAACAACTGCCTGGGTCCGGTCCTGCACCTGGAGCTTATGGAGGACACTGCTCACGTGTACCTTCGCTGTTTTGAGGGCAATAAACAGCTCTTCGGCAATTTCCATATTGGTTTTCCCCTCTGCAAGCAGCCGCAGCACCTCAAGCTCGCGTGCGGTCAGCTCCTCATGCAGCTCCCTTTGATCCCGCCGTTTCATGTTTGTCATCAGCTTTCCCGCTACTTCCGGCTCCAAAATCGACTGCCCGTCGTGTGTTTTCCGAATCGCCGCTGCGATCTCTCCGGCCCGGGAGGTTTTTAAAATATAGCTAACCGCTCCCGCTTCAAGCGCCGGGTAAACCTTTTCATCATCGATAAAGCTTGTGACAATAATAATTTTAGCTGCCGGCCAAGCCTCCATAATTTTCTCTGTCGCCTCAATGCCGTTCATATCATCCATCACCAGATCCATGAGGATAATATCCGGCCTGAGATCCAGAGCCAGCCTGACCGCTTCCCTTCCGCTTGAGGCTTCAGCGGTTACTTCCATATCCGGCTGCGTCGATAAATACGACGTCACCCCAATACGAACCATTTCGTGGTCATCTGCAAACAGGATCGTAATCATACCTCTTCCCCCTTCGACAGCCAGGGCACTTTAACATCGATGCGGCTGCCCTCTCCCGGCAGGCTCACTAAATGAAAGTGTCCGCCGATTTCCTCGGCCCGTTCCTTCATCGTACTCAGCCCGTAGCTGTCCGGTTTTTCTTCCTCCATATAAAACCCGACGCCGTTGTCCTGCACACGTAAAATGATAAATTCTTCGCGCTGCAGCAGCGACACCTTCAGCTCGGTCGCCTTCGCGTGGCGAAGCGTGTTGGAAATGGACTCCTGGCTGATCCGAAACAGCTGGTCCTCCACTCCCTTTTCAATTGGAAACGGTTCAATCACCTGCTTGATCTGCAGCGGCACCTTCGCCGTCAGATCGTTCAGCAGCTGAATGATTCCCTCCTGCAGCGATTGTTTATTCAACGCCGCCGGCCGCAGATGAAGAAGCAGCGCCCGCATTTCAAGCTGGGACTGGTTAATCATTCGCTCGATGGCCTGCCATTCCTTCGAAACCTCCCCCATGCCGGACCGCTCATTAACCGCAGATATCATCATGGAAGCCGCAAACAGCTGCTGGCTGACCGAATCATGGAGCTCCCGGGCAATCCGGTTCCTTTCCTGCGCAATAACCTCCTGCAGGCTCTTTTCCCGGTCCTCGGCCCGTTCTGTGGCCAGCTTCTGCCCGCGTTCCGCCTGCCCCTGCAGCTGACGTTCCACCGCTTCAAGCTCTGTGCGCAGCTCTTCTACTTCCCGGTACATCTCCGCCGGCCAGATATTTTTAGGGCTTCCTCTGCTCAACCGCTCCAGCACAGCCTGCAGCTGCTGCCAGCGGGCATTCCATGCCCGGAGCGTCAAAAACCCGAGAGCGGTGCCAAGCAGAACGATCAGTACGACAAGCAAAAAGCCATACGGCAGGCCACTCATGGTTTGTCCCATCAGCACGTCCCACATGTCAAAAGGCAGCAGCAAAAGAAGCGGAACGACGGTGGAGACGCTGATGAGAAAAGCCGCAGCGATCCCCCACCCGGCTGCTTTCACAAAGCTGTTCATCGCCGCTCCACCTCCAGATCCCCGCTGATAAGCGAGGTGAAAATATAAAGCGTGGAAGCTTCCTCATCTGTCGCAGGAGCGTGATAAGTGATCGTCTGGTTCCACCGCTTTGCTTCTTCTTTCCCAAACAGGCGCACGCGTCCGTACACTGTACTGTGGCGGATAATCACGTTCACTTCGTACGGCACATGGACAGTTACTGAGCCAAGGCCGTGACGGACGATAACCACCGCCTGCGCCGGCAGAACTGTATTGGTGGCATCAACAATTTTATCGCCCACGCCGCCGATCACGTTAATGTCCTTCCAGTGAAACGGCTTCCGTCCGACCTTCTCCCGCCCCCACAGACGGTTGCCAAGCAGCTGTGCCCGCTCATAATTTTCTACCCTGCCGGCCAGCTCTTCCACCTCTGCCTGTTCTTCGACAGGCTCCCTGGCCGACCGGCGCATCTGCAGCAGCAGTAGAACAAAAAAGGCAATTACCCAGAACTGTACAGCCCAGAGAGTGACCGCTGTAAGGCCCAGGCCGATCCACCCGATCCACCAGAAAATGGCTGAAAGCGTCCGCCTTTTCGTCCGCTTTCCAATAAAAATAAACAGGGCGAAAAAGAAGAGCACAGGCACTAAACCGGCTCCGTGCGAAAAAAATTCCAGTATGAACAGGAGGATTCCCGTAAAAAACACGAATTGGATCATCTTCGTTGATATATGAGAAAACATAGGAACCCTCCTTTGCTGTTTATGTAAGTTAAAAATAGAGACGCCCTGGTCAGCGTCTCTATTTTATCACGCTTTTTCCTGCTCCGCCTCTGTGTTCCGCTTTTCAAGACGGGCTACCCTTTCGTCGAAGGTGGAATGCTCGTACTCCTGCTGATGATGCTGCTCCATACTTTCTAAATACTGTTCCACTTCTTTAAAACGTGCTTCCGGTTCGCGGCCGCTCTCTTCGTATAGTTTAGAGATATTGTGATTGGCCCGGGCTACATTTTCCCGTCCCATCCACTCCATCCGTTTCAGACGCATATCCTTCAGCTTATACACCATTTCCTGATGCCGCCTCTCGAGTGTCTGCAGCTGCTCTTCTGCTTCTTTTTTCATCGTGGCAAGCTTTTGCGCCCGCTCGCCGTACTGTTCAATTTCCCTCAAAGCAATCTCATACAGCTCGTTCTCTTCGTAATGCTTTACCACCGCGGCCTGCTGCTTACGTTTATCAAGCATCTTTTCTGCTTCGTCCTGTTCGTGCTGAAACTCTTCAACCAGCCTGCGCTGACGGTCTGTAAGCCTGCTTACCTTTTCCGTTTCGCGCTCCGCTTCTTTAATATAGCGGTTGAGCGAAGCGATCGGATTGTCTATTTCCTTTTTCATGTTCCACCGCCCCCATTCCTGTTCGACATCCTCCTTGAACTGCTGCCAAATGCCCGCCATGGCTCTTTCCTCCTTTTTTATTTGCGCTTTAGTTTTTTCCATTCTTCTTCAAAGCCTGTGAACGGATCTTTCGTTCTGGTCCGGCGGTCAATATCCACTTCATCATCACTCCATTTTTTCACGCTCCAGTATATGGCATACAGACCGAGAAGCGCGATGACTGCATAGATGTTGGTGAGCGCAAGAAGTATCGCTGCAATGCCCACCACTACCCAGAAAACCCTCGCCGCAGTGGACGTGCTTTCCTGAAACTGGCGGTAGACGATATACGCCAGTGCCACTCCAGCTGCGAGCAAGAGCAGCGGCCCGAGGTTCGACAAAACGACAATTGCTGCGACTGTTATGAGTGCTGCTAATCCGATTTTTTTCCACATGGTATTTCCCCCTTCCTGTACTTCTATCCTACGCCGGTTTCCCGGCTTCCGGGAGCAGCCCGGGGTCTATCTTTTCTACGCCTCAAGGCGTATTTACCATAAAAAAAGCACCCTTTCTGTATAAAAGGGTGTTTACGCCTGGCTCTGCTGCCCTGCATTTTCAAGGGCCTCGATTGTCTTCTTTTTAAATGCATCGTCGACCGGACGACCGTCCGGACTCGAATAATTCAGCTGATTTTTCGCTGGGAGGTAAACATATCCCAGTGCTTCAAGCTCCCCGCAAAGTCCCGCCGGCAGCCTGCCGGACCCCGTCTGCCGTATAAAATGCTCTGTTACCGAGACTGTGACCTCTGTATCCGTCGATCCGGTGTTCAGTACGAATAAATCGTCCTCATTCTGCTTAATCCATTTTCCTTTGGAGAAGAGCGAAAATGTCGATGCTTCGAGGGCGGAGATGCCGCTGAGATTCACTCGGTACACGTCATTAATAACCTGCCGCACCATTTCACCGGACGGAGGGGACGGCAGCCGGGCGAGTGCATAATCAAGCAGTTCCTCTTTGCCGGCGGCCTCCCATTCTTTTTCAGTCCATGCTGCAAAAACAGATTGTGATCTCCGGGCCCCAGGGGCTTTCGGGTCCGCGGCAATACTCTGCAGGGATATGTCAAAAATCTCCGAAACGAGGCGTTCCACCACAGCCACGGTGAGTTTGTTTTCATTTTCCACTCTTTCATCCATCTGTTCTGCTTTTTTATTCATACCAGTTCCTTCTTTCAACTTGATATGTAAACGGTCCGGTTTTTTTATTTACTCGTTTCTTACCAGTCGGAATCCAATAGACTGCAGCGCTGTTTCCAGGCTTTTTTCGATCATAATATTTTCGCCGAGAATATCTTTTCGTATATCCTGAACAGCCATGTCCGGGCGGACGCCGGTTAGAATAGGGTCAATGCCCATCAGCTTCAGCGCCTGAATGACCTGGGAAATATACGTTGTGAACGTTTCGTTAAAAGCCGAAACACCAGACACATCGATCATAAAATAATCGTATTTCCCGCCGTACACTTCCTGCAGTACTGTTTCCATCAAACGGTTGGATCTTGCTTCATCCATCGCCCCTACGAGCGGGAGCACAGCGATCCCTTCGCCTATCGGCACAATCGGGTACCCGAGCACCTCTATTTTTTCATCCATGCGGTCTACGCGGATCAGATAGCTCAGTAAATTACCAAACGTCTGCATCAGCGAAATTTCTTCCTTCTTAAATTCACGCGGCTCGCGGTTCAATACGCACAGTGTGCCAAACGGGCCGCCGTCCTGGTCTTTAATGTACACGCCCAGAAAGGTATGTACATTGAAATTTTTCGGCATCAGCAGTTCTTTGGTTTCTTCATTACTCACTGCATCGGAAAAGTGAAAATACTCCTGATCATCATTTTTCAGTACGTATTGACAGAACGATGCTTCGTGCTCCACTTTCATTCCTTCAGAAACAAGATCATCCCCGCGTTTGTTGTAAGCACTCAATACGTCCATATAAGTATCTTCTTTTTTTGCAATATAAACAGAGTCCACCTGAAGGGACTCAGCGATCACGCTCATGATTTCTTCAGCCATCTCTTCAATGGAGAAAGTGTACCTGCTTGACGGCCCTGATGTTAAACTCACTTTTTCCCCTCCTGTTACATGAAGCTGATTTATATTTATTCCCTCTTTTGTTTTTAACTAATCTTTTTGTAAACACATTATGCCACCGATGAGTCTTTTTTAACAGGACTTAACCTGTAAATTTTTCTAATTTCAGTATTTTCTTGTTTCCCGGAAAAGTGTTCGTATAAAATATAAGAACAAACGTTCGTATATATGGTTTACTTTTTATCTTGAAGATGTCTTTTATAAACAACAGGGGTAAGGAGAGGAGGCATCTATGACACATTCATCATACGCTGATTCAAAAAGAGAAGCATGGGAAGCTTTCAAAGAGAAAAATCATTCGTTCCTGCGTACCCGGCTCATCCGCGAATTTCTGGAGGATGCTGTGCACCAGCAGCTGTTGAAACAGGCTTTAAACGATGATGCTGCCTGGGCACACAAAGCCATTGACCTATCTTTTAAGCGTTACTACCAGGATGTGGTCTGGCGTTCTTATATGTTAAAAACCCTGCACTGGGAAGCAATCCGCTACGATCGTTACCATCGCCGGCGCCAGCATCGGACTCCTCTGTCCGACCAGGAGGCCCTGTTTGAAGAAACCGGTTCATTTTACAGTGAGGACTCAGAGCAAAGCCTTGAAGAAGAGCTGCACCATTATCCGGTCTGGCTCGGCTTTCGTTCGCTGACTCCGTACCAGCAGTGGATTTTTTCTAAAAAATACAGCTGCGGGTGGAAGGATACAGACATTGCCAGCCACCTTCAAATCAGCCGCCAGGCAGTGTCAAACGCCCACCGAAAAGGTTTGAAGACACTTCGTTTTTATGCCGGGAAACGGGAGGAGCAGTGATGCACATTATTGATTCCAGTGCCGTTGTCGAACTGCTGGCCAATGTCGGCTTCCCCATCATTGTAACGTTTTATCTGCTTTTGCGGATTGAACAGCGGATTGAGCATTTGCGCCGGGATGTAAACCGTCTGGCTTGCTCTTCACCAAAAAAGGAGGAAACGATGCATGAGGACTAATAACCGGATCACAAAAAATCAGCGCATGAGCGAGGAAGCGCTGTATGAAGAGCTTCAAAAATTCGAACCATTCATTCAGCAGGCGCTTCGTCAAACTTCCTATCAGGAGCGTGAGGATCTTCAGCAGGAGCTCCGCCTGAAATGCATTGAAAAAATACTCACGTATGAACCGCCGGAAGTACCCGGCTTCTGGGAGTACAAACGCCGCTATGAGCAGCAGACGGACGAATAAACCGGCTCGCTCCATAAAAAACAACCGGACCAGCTGAAGGCCGGACCGGTTGCTACATATGTGCTATTCCATGTTGCTATGACGCCTGGCCATTTGCTCGTAGTCAGCTTCCCCGTGTGCATGGGCAGCAGCAATAATCAGACCGTCCAATATTAAATGCAGACTCTGATCGAACTGATTTCCCAACGGCTGAATCGTTTCCGGCTCATGTTCCAGCCGTTTTTTGGTTGCGGCAGAAACAGCGATAAAACCATCGCTGAGTTTTCCCAGGGAAGAATCCCGGTTGGTGGAGCAAACCAAAAGCTCTGCTCCGCTTTTTTTCGCCTGCTCCGCCGTATGAACGAGAATCGAAGTATTTCCTGAGCCGGATAATACTACAAGTAAATCTCCCTCACCCACGGAAGGGGTAATCGTTTCACCGACTACAAACACGTTATATCCACTGTGCATGAGACGCATTGCAAACATTTTTCCGACAAGACCGGAGCGCCCTTCACCGGCTACAAAAATTCTTGGAGCCCGGTTAAGCTTCGCTGCAGCCTGTTCTACTTCTTCTGCACGCACGCTGCCCACAACCTCTGTTATTTCCCGGGAAATAGTATTTAATACGTGTTCTGCATTCATAGCCTGTCTGCCTCCGATCGTATTTGTTCCGCTGCCTGCCGGGGGTTTATGCTTTTTGTAATAGCGCCTCCGATAATAACTACGTCTGGACGCGCCTCCTTGATTTTGTGAAGGTTATCCGCTTTTAAACCACCAGCTGCTGATACTTCCCAGTGCGGAAATGCCTGCAGCAGCTTGTAATAATCATTATCGCCTGCTCCTGCCTGCTGCATGTCTTTACCTATATGCAGCGAAGCACTGCGGATGCCAAGCTTATCGAGTTCCTCAAGCCGTTGTTTTTCCTGCACATTCAACAGATCCACAAAAGCTTTTTTACCGTATTCTTCAGCGGTCTCGAATACTGCCTGGATAGAAGCGTCCGATGCAAAAGCCATCACCGTCGTTACATCTGCGCCTGCCTCGAAGGCCTGGATTGTTTCTGCCATCGCTGCATCACACGTTTTCATATCCGCGACCAGTATTTTATCCGGATATTCCTGCTTCATCTGCCGGACGATGTCCATGCCATATTCTTTAATGACCCCCGTGCCTATTTCAATCCAGTCGATATACGCTTCGGTTTGATGAACGACATTAAAACACTCGTCCCAAGCTAACCGGTCCAACGCCAGCTGTATGTTCATTGCTTCCTCCTTTAACGCTCCACACGTTCTTCGTTCCCAAGCGCTGCTTCCACTTCTTCTAAAAGCGGCAGCCCTTCATTGTCGCCTGCTACCTGCACCACCTTTGCTCCAGCTACCGCGCCGATTCTCAAAGCCCTCTCCAGCGAATATCCCTGCAGCAGACCGTACAGCAAGCCGGCGTTGAAACCGTCTCCTGCTCCTACGGTATCAGCCACTTTTTCTACTTTTTCCGCCGGCTGATGCACGGTTTCCCTGCTTCCGTGTTTTCCGGCTGCTCCTTCACTGCCGTTTTTAATAACGACACGATCAATGCCATACGATTGAAAAGAAGCAAGGTGCTCTTCTATTGACTGTGCGCCGAACAGCATATCCGCTTCATCTCTTCCACTCAGCATGATATCTACGTATGGAAGCAGGGACCGGATGGCCTCCCCCGCCTCTTCTTGATCCCAAAGACGCAGACGGATGTTCGGATCCATAGCTGTAAGCACTCCCCACTCCCCTGCAAAACGCAACGCTTCCCGGAGCATCTCCACATTTTCCGGGCGGAGCGAAGCAAACACGCCGGTAATATAAAATACCTTCGGCTGCCCGGTCAGCTGTTCCTTCACATGCTGCAATGTTATTTCTTCTGTCGGTGATGGAAAGCGGTAGTAAAACGTACGCCCATTACCGTTTTCAAGCGTTTCTTTAAAATTCACGGGAGTAGCGTAGTCATCTTCAAAAGCTATTCCCGAAACGTCAATTCCTTCTCCGCGCAGGGTATTAAAAATATGGCGGCCAAATTCATCGCGGCCAAGGCGGCTGATCATCCCTGTCTGAAGCCCCAGGCGGGCGCAGCCGACAGCCACGTTTAATTCGGCCCCGCCGATTTTCCGCTCAAACTCAGTCGTAAAACGCATCGGCCCCCGCTGTTTCGGATTCATTGTAATCATTGCGTCGCCAATTGTAAGGATGTCCTGCATCTTTACTGCCTCCATTCTTATTCAAACGCATTCGGCAGCCACATGAAAATGCCCGGAACGAATGCAATTACTAAAATCACAACCAGAATCATGCCAATGTACGGAATCGTCGCTTTAAAGGAGCGGCTGATGGAAAGCCCGCCTATCGCACTTGCAAGCAGGAGGCACAGACCGTACGGAGGCGTCACGAGACCTACAGCCAGGCACATGAGTACGACGATCCCGATATGAATGGGATCGAGGCCGAGCTCTGATGCTGCCGGCAGTATAATGGGTACAAACAAAATGATTGAAGGCACAGTGTCCATAAACATACCGACAAATAAAAACAAAACGATAATCAGCACAATCAGAAGCCAAGCGTACGGTACCGACTCCTCGAAAAAGGAGGAAATGTGGGCTGGAATATTATTAAAGCTGATCAGTCGTCCAAGCGACGTGGCGGTCGCCAGCGCAAACAATGTAAGCGAGCTGAGCTTCAAGGTTTCAATAACGATCTCCGGCATATCCCGCAGGCGGATGCTTCTGTAAAAAAAGAACGCCAGAATAAACGAGTAAATGCAGGCGATGATCGACGCTTCGGTCGGTGTCACAAACCCGCCCATGATGCCAACAAGGATAATAATCGGTGTAAGCAGCGGTGGAAAGCTCCGGATGCCGTGTTTGACAATCGCCTTTGTATCGAGCCGGTCATGCTTCGGGTAATTATTTTTCTTCGAGATGACTGATATAAACAACATTAATCCAACGCCGATTAACAGTCCTGGAATAATTCCACCGATAAACATCTGACCAATCGACACCCCGGCCAGACTTCCGTAAATAACCATCGGAATCGATGGAGGAATAATCATGCCCATAGTGGAGGATGCAGCAGTTACAGCCACTGACGTTTCCGTGCTGTACTGCTCCTTTTTCATACTTGGGATCAGAATTTTCCCCACCCCTGCCGTATCAGCCGTAGACGCTCCGGATATGCCGCCGAAAAACATAGAAACGACGACGTTGGAGTGGGCCAGCCCTCCGCGGATATGGCCCACGAGTGAGACCGCAAACTGAATGAGCCGCTCGGAAATCTTACCACGATTCATGATATTTGCCGCAAAGATAAACAGCGGCACAGCAAGCAAAATAAAGGAGTTTAACCCGACGAACATTTGCTGGATAACAGCTTCAAGGGGGACCGTTCCCATAACGAGAAAACCAACATAGCTGACGATGCCAATCACAAATGCGATAGGAATGCCAAGTACCATTAATATTAAAAAGAGCAGTATTAATCCAATCGCGGTTATCATTTTTTATTCACCTCCACGACATTTTGGTAGTGACGCCAGTGGTCCATCGCATTCTGAAAAGCGAACAGTATGATTCCTGCTCCGGCAATTGGCACAGGCAGCCAAATGAAAAATTGACTGACTCCCGGCAGGTAGTTCAGCGTCCAGCTGCTGAACTGGGTCGTAATCTGCACCCCGTGGATGACAAACGCGAGACCGAACAGAACTAAAAAGAAATGGATAACTATCTGGAGCGCCAGCAGATATTTCCCGGACAGCTTCTCCAAAAGAATGCTCACGGTAAAGTGCTGCCGTTCTCTAACCATTGCTGCCGCTCCGAGCAGCACCATCCATATAAAGGCATATGTGGCCACCTCGGCTGACCAGAGGAAGGCCACTCCGGGAATGTAGCGGGTCATCACCTGGAGCGCTACGCATATAAAGAAAATCGAAAAGGCGGCTGCGCCTCCCCACAAAAATACTCGCTGTATTTTATCGATAAATTCTCTCATCTTCTCACCCACCTATTCATCCTTTAGTTCCTGGACCCTTTCGTATTCTTCTTCCATCCCGAGATTTTCTACAGCATCCCTGCGTACGCTTTCCGTCTGCCTGGTAAAGGCTTCTTTATCCACCTCGTTGATTTCCATGCCTTCTTCCTGAAGCTTTTGTTTATACTCACTGGCCAATTCCTCATCAGTTGCACGCGCAGTTTCAGTTGCCTCCTGTACCGCTGTATCAACTGCTTCCTGCTGTTCGGCATTCATACTGTCGTACGCTTCCTGGGTGGTGAAAAATACCCGTGTCGTAACGTCGTGCTCCGTGAGTGACAGATGATCCGCTACCTCGTAATGACTGGCTAAATAAATATTGGTGAAATCATTTTCTGCTGCATCCGTCAATCCATTCTGAAGCGCCTGATACATCTCGTTCCAGGCCACACTCGTCGGCTGGGAGCCAAGCGCCTGCCAAGTATTCGTCACCACCGGTGAATCCTGGGTCCGGACCGTTTTATTTTCCAAATCCTCCGGCGTTTCCACTGGCTGCGTGCCGTAATAATTACGCGTTCCTGCCGACCAGTAATCAAGCACTTTAAAATTTGATTTTTCTTCTGTCACACGTGCTACTTCATCGCCTACCTCGCCGTCCACTACCCGTTCCCAGTGCTCCCGGTCTTCAAAAAGATACAGAATGGAGAAAAAATCCACTTCTTTTACTTTTTGGGCCAAATACCCTGGAGAAGCGACCACCAGATCCACCGACCCGGTCTCCGCGCTCTGGGCAAGCTCTGCTTCGCTTCCGCCAAGCGACCCGTTCGTGTGTACCTCCACCGTAACGCTTCCATCGCTTTCTTCTTCTACGACTTCTTTAAATTCCCTCAAGCCGACAGCGTAGGGACTCTGATCATCGAGCTGGGTAGCGGCTACTAAATGAACATTTTCTTCAGCTCCGGCCGTGCTTTCAGTACTGGCGCTGCTGCAGCCGGCGAGCACTCCAGCGGCGAGCGCCATCATGGTAACGCTTACTTTTTTCATCATTCAAACCTCCTTTTATATTTTTGCTTCAGTGGAATCCCGTACATGAAAAGTTGTCTCATATATATATTCATGACTTAATTTCTCGGCCGGCACGCCCTCGTTCACCTGCTCCAGCAGAAGCTCTGCTGCTTTTTGCCCCATTTGATAGGCCGGCTGCTCAATGGTTGTTAGCGATGGGGAAAAGAAAGCAGCGTATTCCACTTCATCAAACGTTACCAGGGCAAGGTCTTTGGGAATACTGAGCTGTTGCTCTTTAGCAAATGTCAGTGCTTCTACGAGCATGCGGTCGTTAGAGATAAACAGCGCATCAGGAGGAGACTGCTGTTTCATCATTACCTTTAATGCCTCCTGAGCACCGCTGACTTCCCCGTGGTATGCAAGCTTTTTATTTTCAGCGATCCCCTCTGCCTCGAGCGCATCTTCAAACCCGCGGAAGCGTTCTTTTCTTGTGTTCATCTTCAGCTCTGGACCAATAAAACCGATATTGCGGTATTTTCTATCGGCTAAATGCTTTACCGCATCGTACGAAGCCTTATAATTATTCACCACTACAGAGGGGATTTCCGACTGCTCTACCGTTCTATCCAGAAATACTAACGGAATTTGATAGCTTAGAATGTCTTCATAATTTTTTCGGTCCTGACTGCTTGGGATAATAATCATTCCGTCAATCTGCTTTGCCATCAGCATATCAATGTACTGTTTTTCTTTCGTTTCGTCGTCATCGGCATTACAGATGATGACGTGATAATTGTATTTTATGCACATATCTTCAATCGCTCTGACCACAAGCGTGGAAAACCGGTGCACCACGTTCGCGATAATAACGCCGATCGTCGTCGTTTTCTGTTGTTTCAATCCTCTTGCAATCGCATTCGGCCGGTAGTTTAACCGGGCAATGGCCTGCTCGATACGTCCTTTTGTTTCTTCACCCATGTATGTAAAACGACCGTTCATAAACTGAGATACGGTACTTATGGAAACATTTGCTTCTTTTGCCACATCACGCAGCGTCACATTTTTACGCATAGTTTCCCTCCTGATAAAACGTTTTAGTAAAACGATTTATTTCATTCTAAAAGATACACCACTAAATTGCAAACGCTTTATTATTTTTTTTGCTTTTCGTAATCGGTTCCAGGGTTTACCTTTATCCAAATACTTCGTATACTGGTGAAGCTGCAATTAATTAGCATGCTAATTAAATTCAAAAGGAGCTTTCTTTTTTATGGAATCAGACCAGCTTATTCATATGATTCATCAGCGGTCGCGTACACTTTCGAACACGCTAAACGAAACGCTTGCCCCGTTTGGGCTGTCCCATGCGCAGTATATGATTATGTATGTGCTTGATACCGGCGGTTCGGCCACCCAGACGCATATGCGGAAATATCTGCAGGTGGAAGCGCCGACGATTGCCCGTACCATCGCCACGATGGATCGCAATGGGTGGATAGAAAAACGTCCCGGCGCAGACCGGCGTACGCAAGTCATCCACCTTACCGACAGCACGAAAAAAACACTTCCCGAAATTAAAGAACGAGTTGCAGAGGCAGAGAAGCGTTCG
Source organism: Marinococcus sp. LNSP9103-4 (assembly GCF_056034345.1). Lineage (NCBI taxonomy): Bacteria > Bacillati > Bacillota > Bacilli > Caryophanales > Bacillaceae > Marinococcus > Marinococcus sp. LNSP9103-4. The sequence continues at coordinate 137,206 of NZ_JBQLIA010000006.1, forward strand.
CTCGCTCGGCTGTCAGCTCAGGACCGGGAAGTTCTGCATGAGCTGCTTGGAAAAATTACGAACGAAAGGAGCGGGAAACAATGAGCCGTCATGACCATCCCATCTGGACGAAGGATTTTATTAGTATCACGATTACCAATTTCATGGTTTTCACCGTATTCTATTCTCTTTTAACTACACTGCCCCTTTTTGTTACCGGCAGCCTCGGCGGAACCAGTGCCCAGGGCGGGCTCATCGTCACGATTATGCTCGTTGCTACGATCATCACCCGGATATTTGCCGGTAAGATCATGGAAAAAACCGGGCGTAAACGGGCGCTGGTCTGGGGAGCCGCTGCATTTGTTCTCTGTACTTTTTTATACCTTTTTATCGATACGTATACGGGGTTGCTGCTGCTCCGCTTTGTGCACGGCATTCCTTTTGGCATTTTGAGCACAGCTACCGGCGCTATCGCTGCAGATGTTATCCCAAATGAGCGACGCGGGGAAGGCCTCGGTTATTTCACGACCTCCATGAATGTCGCCGTCGTTATCGGTCCATTCATCGGACTGACGCTGATACAGTTTGCTCCTTTTGCCCTTTTATTTATACTGCTCGGCATATTTATGATCGTTGGAGTCTGGTGCGCAGCCATTGCCCGGGATCCAGGAATTCCTGCCGCACCGCACACTGAAAAAAAGAAGCTGTCCATTCATGATTTTATCGAACTGCGGGCGCTTCCAATTGCTTCTATCGGGCTGCTTGCTTCTTTTTCCTACGCCGGTGTCATTTCATACATGTCCCTGTTTGCCGAAGCCATGGGTCTGATCCAGGTATCGAGTTTCTTTTTCCTCGTGTTCGCTGTGGTCGTCATTGCTTCACGCCCGGTGGCCGGGCCGTTATTTGATACCCGTGGGCCGGGCACTGTTCTGTACCCCTGTCTGCTGATTTTCGCCATCGGCCTCGTAACGCTCAGCTTCACCACGGCCGGATGGATGCTGCTGTTGTCTGCCGCTTTGATCGGCCTTGGCTACGGAACGCTTCTTCCTGGTTTTCAAACGATGTCCATTCAGGCGGCTGAGCCACACCGAAGCGGGCATGCCACCGCTACATTTTTTATTATGTTTGACTCCGGCATCGCTCTTGGCTCCTTTTTTCTCGGGCTTTTAGTGAATGCTGTCGGCTATCAGTATTTGTATCAAATTACGGCAGGTATTATACTGCTGACGATTGGGGCTTTGTATTTGTATTTCCGGACATCGTCGGTGGATGCCTATGAAGAAAAGAAGGCCTGACCCCTATAATATTATGTATATAAAAAAAGCAGGAGAGCTCCTGCTTTTTTTGTGTTACATATGATGATCACGCATTTTTTTATATAACGTTGTCCGGTGGATGCCAAGCTTTTTGGCAGCTTCTGTCTTATTGCCGTTTGCTTCTTCAAGCGCCTGCTTAATCATGGTCTGCTCCTGGGCCGATTTCTGGTCCTTCCAGTTTGCTGCGTTCGCGCTTTCGGTCCGGGCTGCCTGAACGGGCTCTGCGCCTTCGCGGGCTTTCACAGAAGAGATGGGAAGGTCTTCCGTACGTATTTTCCCGCCGTCGTGCATCGCAGAAAGCTGCTCAATAACATTCATCAATTCCCGGATGTTCCCCGGCCAGTCATACTGTTTCATGGCTTCCATAGCTTTATTTGTTATTTTTAGCGGCTTCACACCCAGCTCAGTGGAAAAATGCGTATTATAGTATTCCACCAGAAGCGGGAGATCTTCGGTCCGCTCGCGGAGCGGCGGGAGGCCTACGGGTACCACATGCAGGCGGTAATACAGGTCCCGGCGGAATTTCCCTTCCTCCACCAGCTGTTCAATATTTTCATTAGTAGCAGAAATGATCTTCATGTTTACTGGAATCGGGGCTGCGTTGCCAATCTTACGTACATACGAATCTTCAAGCACGCGCAAAAGAGCTGCCTGCATCGCCATAGACATATTGCCTACTTCGTCGAGAAACAGTGTGCCTTCATGAGCTGCTTCAAGCAAGCCAACAGCACCCTGCTGGGGCTGCATTGGGACTTCTTTTCCGAATAATTCTTCTTCAAGGTTAGCGTCCGGGATGGAGGCGCAGTTCACCGCTACAAATTCTCCTGTTCTGCCGCTTTCCTGATGAATCGCCTGGGCAAACAATTCCTTGCCTGTGCCCGTTTCTCCGGAAAGCCAGACGGGGGTTTTCGTTTTAGCGGCCCGTTTCGCTGTTTGGATCGCCCGGTGAACCTCTTCATTTTCCCCTATGATACGCCGGAAGGAGGCAATGGAGGGCCGGAAGGTAGGGGAAGAAGCCGTTTCAGACGTATGTAGCTCTTTTAACGCTTTTTCCGTCCAGACACCGGTGACTCTTCCCTTTTTGTTAACGACTGCGATTGGCGGATACTGCTGTTCCCATGATTCCGGAATCTGTCCTTCCGTAATCTGGGAAACTTCTAAGATCCATCCGTCCTTAATTTTTTTATCAAGGCTTTTTTCCTTGTAGATGTGATTCCACACTTTTGTTTCATCGAGAACACCCACTGGGCGACTGTCTTCATCCACTATCACGATTGCGTCTTTTTCTCCGTTCTTCCAAACCTTCAACACGTCAGACACTTCCGTTTTTGACGCCTCGAGCATTTGTGGTTCTACTACGAACTGTTTCCAGTATTCTACCTCTGCCACACTCCCTCATCCTTCCTGTTTATGAATTATTACCCCACTATTCCCTTCTGCTTCCCGAAAGAAACAACAGCTTTACTTCAAAGACAATTTTCTATTCTTTACGTAAAAAACGCCCCTCCCTATTCAGGAAAAGGCGTCAGCTGGTTCAGTTAAATAGTGAACAGGGAACTGTCTTTATTATCAAGAAGATCTACAGCTTTGGCGTTGCTTACCAGCTGCTCCGGCGTTTTGCAGCCGGGGATGACAGCATCCACACTTGAGTTGGCCAGGCACCAGGCAAGGGCCCACTGGGCAAGAGGCACATCATCCGGCAGACTCTCCTTGAGCCGCAGGGCTTCCTGAAGGGCTGCTTCCTGCTCATTTTGTGGATGACGGTGGCGGACATCATTCTCTTCAAAGGAAGCTCCAGGTGTATATTTTCCGCTCAAGTAGCCGCTCGCCATCGGGACTCTGGCGATAACACCGAGATTCTGGCGGTCACATTCCGGAAAAGCATCCTCGGCGTTGTGACGGTCAAGACGATTGTACACGAGCTGTATCGTTTCTGCACCGACAGCTTCTGCCTGCCTGATCTGATTCATGTAGTCCTGTTTTTTCACGGAAAGGCCAAGATGACGGATCTTGCCTGCTTTTTTCTGTTTATCGAGCATCGTCCACAGCTTATCATCCTGAAACTCTTCGTCTGTGCCCGAATGAAACTGGTAAAGATCAATGTAATCTGTCCGGAGCGCCCGGAGGGAGGCTTCGAGCTGCTTTTGCACATCCTCTGGATCATAGTGCCGGGTCCGGTCATTCGGCCCATGAAAATGATGGCCGAATTTGGAGGCTACAAACCACTGATCGCGGTCCTTTTGAATGGCTGTGCCGGTGAGTTCTTCCGCAAGATGGTCCCCGTAGCATTCAGCGGTATCAATAAAATTAAGGTTTTCCGTTCTTGCTGCTTCAAACAGACCATCGACTTCTTTCTGAGTAAAGGTTTTCCCCCATTCGCCGCCGAATTGATATGTTCCAATACCTACGACAGAAACCTCTTCGTTTGTTTTTCCAAGCGTGTTGTATTTCATGAGCTCTTAACATCCCTTTCTGCTTCTTTTATGCCTGCGGTCGTTTTACGCACGTGCAGCTCCGGATTTAAAATAACGGTTCGCGTCGTTTCGTTTTTGCCGCCGATCCGGTCCACAAGCATCTGGGTCACCAGCTGCCCCATTTCAAGGATGGGCTGCGCTACTGTAGTCAGCGGCGGATCACTCAGCGTAGCAATAAATGTATCATCAAAGCCCACAACCGACAAATCCTCGGGCACCCGGCGTCCTGCTTCTTTGCCTGCCTGAATACAGCCGATCGCTAAAAAGTCATTCAAAGCAAAAACTGCGGTAATATCCGGCTTATCCTGCAGAATCTGGCGCATGGATTGTTTAGCATCGTCAATCGAACTATTGCCTTTTACAATCACTGCTTCCTCCCGGTTTACCCCGTGCTCGTCGTACGCTTCGTAAAAGCCCTTCAGCCGCTCTGTATCACTCGAATTATTCATCTCGCCTACAACAAAAGCAATCCGGGAATGTCCTGCTTCGAGCAGATGCTTCGTAGCCGCGTATCCGCCCCGGTAATCATCAACGAGCACCGTATCTACGTTAATCTCGGAAGCATCTCTCGCCACGAGCGCGAGGGGAATGTTCTGTTTCATAAAATCCTGCAGCGCTTTCGTGTTTTGTATGCCTGTTCCCAGAATAATACCGTCCACTCTTTTTTGATTCAGCCACCACAAATATTGAATTTCTTTTTCTGGATTATTATCGGTATTGCATATAACAACATTGAACCCGCCGGCATGCCCTGTATCTTCCACGCTTCTCGCAAGCTCGGCAAAAAAGGAGTTGGCAATATCAGGAACCAGCAGACCGATCGTATTCGTCTGCTTTCCTGTCAGGGCAGAAGCCACCGTGCTCGGCTGATAATCAAGCTCATCCATAATAGCGAGCACCCGCTGTTTGGTTTTCTCCCCTATTTTTCCTTTGTTGTTAATCACCTTTGACACTGTAGCGATCGAAACTTCGGCCCGCTCAGCGATGTCGTAAATTGTCGGTCTCATTTTATCTTCCTCATTTTTGTCGTTTCGTTTATTATAAATCCTCCGTTCCTTCCTATCCACCGGGAGAGCCTTTTCTTTTAAGCTTTCTGGCCCAGGAGAAAACAAAATTCACTGCGAACCTCCGGAAGTGCAGGCTCCCTGAAGCAGAAAAAAGCATTTCGATATTCACTCGAAATGCCTTCGTTCGTTTATCTGCCGGCTTTTTCCCCGTATTTTTCCAGGATCCTGTCCATCGTTTCATCCAGATGATCCTTCGCCATTTTCGCATATTTATACGGCGGGGCAACGTCTGGATCCTGTTCTGCTTCTACTACTGTCCATCCCCGATAGCCCCGTTTCATCAGTTCTTCAAGGACAGGCGCAAAATCGATGCAGCCGTCGCCGGGAACGGTGAACAGGCCTTCGAGTACAGCTTCCCGGAACGTCAGGTTTTCTTTAATCGTCCTGTTCCAAATGTCTTCCCGTACGTCCTTGTAGTGTACGTACTTAATGCGGTCGTAGTAGCGCGTCAGCTGATCCATCGGGTCGTAGTTGCCGAAAAAGGCATGTCCGGTATCATACAGCAGCGATACAGCATCCTTGTCGGTTTCTGCCATCAGGCGGTCCACGTCCTCGCGTTGTTCTACAATCGTCCCGGCATGCGGATGATACACGAGCTCGAGTCCGTATTTTTCCGCGATGCGCCCGGCTTCGTTCAAGCCGTCCACCATGCTTTTCCACTGTGCTTCTGACGGTGCTGTAATTTTTGCTTTGTCAGGATCATCTTTATCCCAGTGCATCGAGTTGCCCATTTCACACACAATTACGTATTCGCAGTCCATGTCTTTCAAAAACCGGACCCATTCTTCGAAATCGCGGACTTCCTGTTCCTTATGCTGCAGATTGGAAAACTGCGTGCCGACGAATTTACTGGCAAGCGTAATATCGTGCGCTTCGAGAATTGCTTTTAATTCGTCAAGGTTACGTGGAAAGGTGCGACCCATTTCCGTCGCTTCGTACCCGATTTCCCGCATTTCTCCTAAAATCTGATCCAGTGAATAGTGGTCTCCCAGTCCCGGAATATCATCATTCACCCAGCTGATAGCTGCAATTCCGAGATGGAACTCGTAGTTCCCAAGCCCCGCCATATGCTGCACCCCTTTTCTTATCATTTCGTTATATTTTCCGTGTCTATTTAGTCGGTATAAACTTTATCCTGGTGAACATCCTTCATATAAATGCGTTCTCCGTTGTGTTTAAATGATTCGGTGGCCGCAAGCGCTACCTGCATATTGATTTTGGAATCCAGTGAAGTGACCCTTGGCTCCTCGGCTCCTTTGACGCATTTAATAAATTGTTCGAGCTCGAGAATATAAGCTTCCCGGAACCGTGTCTGGAAATTTGGCACAATCTCGTGGTTGCTTCCCGAGCTGCTTTGCACTGTCACATCGCTGTTACGGAGCGAACCGACAAAGATCGCTCCTTCGGTGCCGATAATCTCTGCCCGTATGTCATGGCCGTACGGAGACGTTCTGCTTGCTTCTACATCCCCGGCTCCTCCGTTTTCAAATTCCAAATACGTAATCGCCTGATCGACATCTCCGTATTCTTCCATGAAGGAATTGATAAGAATGCGGCCGTGGCCGGAAACTGAAGAAATTTCCGAGCCCATTAAATACCGGGCCATATCGTAGTCATGAATGGAGCAGTCCAGAAATATGCCGCCGCTGTTTTTAATGAAAGAGGCAGGCGGTGAGCCGCTGTCTCTGGAGAAGCCTTTAAAATAAATCGGTTTGCCGATTTCTCCGGCTTCAATACGCTCCTTGGCATCATGAAAACCAGGGTCGTACCTTCTCATGAAGCCGACCTGGCAGACAACGCCGGTCTCTTCAACGACTTTGATCACCTCTTCGGCTTCTGCCACCGTGGAGGTCAGCGGCTTTTCCACAAAGATCTGCTTGCCGCTGCGGGCGGCTTTTGTAATCATGTCAGCGTGCGTACTAGTCGGCGTTACAATCACTACTGCGTCCACTTCCTGATCGGCAAACACTTCTTCAGGGTCAGACGTCCAGCGTTCCACCCCAAGCTGTTCAGCCACCATTTCGGCATGCTCGGCGAGTGGATCACACACCAGTATCAGCTCGGCTCCTTTTACTTTGTTCATCATGTTGCTTGCATGAAACAGTCCCAGCCGTCCGAGTCCGAGCACCGCTACTCTTATATCGTTCTGTGCCATTTGCGCACCTCCTGTGTTTTTCCTGTCCGCCTGACTTAGCTGCTCTTCTTTATGGCCTCTGGCCACTCCTTTTCTCTTTATCTTAAGAAATTACTTTATTTAACCGGTCGGCAATATTTATTTCTTTACCGGTTTTAGCGCTTTCATAAATGCTTGTTAACAGGAAGGTTGATTTGTACGCTTCCTCTGCATTTACCGGCGGTTCTGTACCGTTGACCAGAGCATCAATGAACAGCCGGTTTTCTTCTTCATATCCCCATTTTTTACTGACAGGCATAAGGTGGTAATCCGAGGAATCAATCTCCCCTTCAAGGCCGCAGGCAATTTTCACCGTTTCGAGTTCAGCGGTTGACGCCGTACTGTATTTGCCGTAAATTTCAATCGCTTCAAACGGGAAGCTCCATCCGGAATGGGCGAAGGTGTTGAACGTCATGACCAGGCCGGATTCAAAGGTTAAAAGAATCGCAAAGTTATCAAGCTCGCTGTCTGACACGGCCTGTGTTGCTTCGCATTTCACTTTCTTTACTTCCCCGAAATAATAGCGGCAGAGATCCATCAAATGAAACGGCGTTTCATATAAAAAGCCTCCAGTCTTCGTTGGATCTGAAGTCCAGGCAGGATGCAGCAGCTCTCCCCGGTTCATTTTGAAATGGGCGGAGTACGCATCCAGCTGCCCCGAATCCATGTAGCTTTTAATTTTTTTATACACATAGGCATACCTGCGGTTCATGCCAAGATTGTAGCAGCCTTTAGACTCCCGGGCGGCATCGCTTATCTGTTTTGCTTCTTCCTCCGAGGTGGCCATTGGCTTTTCGCTGAAGACGTTTACATTATTCTTCAAGCAATGAAGAACCGGACTGACATGCATCGTGTTTGGCGTGGTGACGTAGACCGTGTTCACACCAAGTGCAATCAGCTCTTCGATGGAGCCCGCTGTTTGAACTTCCGGGCCTGCTTCTGCGGCCAGCTCCTTCGCCTTTTCTTCAAAAATATCAGCAATTCCAACGATTTCGACCCGTTCATCCTGCTTTAAAAGAGCAGCATGCACTGCAGCAATGTGCCCCGCTCCCAGTATTCCAACCTTTACTTTATCCACGACCTAGAACCTCCTGCACTGTTTTTTATAGTTATTATAATTGTTTTTGAGTAAGCGCTTAACTTATGTTTATACTATCGTTTCCTTTCAGGTAATTCAAGGGGTAAACGGAAAAAATGTAAGCGATTTATCAAAAAGATAATTTCCAGTTAAAAAAAGCGTCCAAAGCCGGAGCTCTGAACGCGTTTAACCATTTAATATTTCCGGGCATGCTGCAGCTGCTTTTCTTTTTCTTCAAAGGACTCCCGTACACTTTCACGCTCAGAAACCTCTGAAACCCCGACGTGCCACCAGGATTCATAATCCCCGGTCATCGTCTTCGGCAGCACCTTTACATCAATCAGCGTAGACACCGTCTGCTTTTTCGCGTCAGCGATAGCTTCTTTCAACCCTTGCTCCGTCGTGACCCGGTACGTTTTCAGGCCGTAGCCTTCAGCTACTTTTGCATAGTCAATATGCATCACACTGCCGCACATTTCATCCTTTGCTTCATCACGATGGCGAAACTCTGTGCCAATGCTCTGCATACCGTTGCCCATCTGCAGATTATTAATGCAGCCGTAGCCGGAATTGTCGAACAGCATCACGTTAATTTTTTTGTTTTCCTGGACGCTTGTAACCATTTCCGAATGCAGCATCAAAAAGCTGCCGTCCCCGACCATGGCGTATACTTCCTTGTCGGGCTCTGCGAGTTTGGCCCCGAACGCCCCGGAAATTTCATAGCCCATGCAGGAATAGCCGTATTCCATGTTGTACCGGTATTTCTGGCTGGACTCCCAAAGGCGCTGCATGTCGCCAGGCAGACTTCCGGCCGCTCCGACGGCTACAGCGTCTTCATCGATTTCCCGGTTCACAATACCAAGTGCTGTCGTCTGCGCCAGATCCGTACCAAGCACTTTACGGTACTCCTGCAGCTCCTCATCAAGATGACCGGCGATTTCCGGCGTAAATCCTTCTTCTGTGTAGCGGACAGAATAAAGCCGCTCTTTTTCCGTGGCCCAGGCCGCCTTTGCCTCTTCGGTCTCTTTTTGAAATTCAGACGTATAGTCCCCGGTTTCGTTTACCAGCGCGTCAATTACAGCCTGAGCGTCCCCGATTAATGGGGCTGCATCCATTTTCACCCCGTGAAATTCCGACACGTTGATTGAAATAAATTCGACATTTTCGTCCTGGAACAGCTGCTTCGAGGAGGTGGTAAAGTCAGCCAGACGCGTACCTACTGCAATAATAACATCCGCCTTCGGAGCCAGCGTATTCGCTGCCAGGTTACCGGTTACCCCAAGACCGCCGACATTCCACTCATGCGTGCTTTCCACCGCACTCTTGCCGGCCTGCGTCTCTGCGATTGGCACGTTCCAGGCTTCAGCCATTTTTTTCAGGCTCTCTCCCGCCTCTGAATAACGCACGCCTCCACCGCAAATAATAAACGGACGCTTTTTGCTCCGGATTAAAGCTGCTGCTTCCTTCACCGAACGTTCATCCGGCACTTTTCTCGAAACACGGTGAACACGTTTCTGGAAAAACGATTCCGGAAAATCGTACGCTTCCCCCTGGACGTCCTGTGGCACGGACACGGTAACAGCGCCGGTTTCTGCCGGATTTGTTAATACACGCATCGCCTGGATTAAGGAGCTCATCAGCTGTTCGGGCCTTGTTATACGGTCCCAGAACTTACTTACCGGACGGAACGCATCGTTAGTGGAAAGCGTTAAGTCGTGAGGCTGCTCCACCTGCTGCAGCACCGGGTCCGGCTGGCGGCTTGCGAAGATGTCTCCCGGAAAAAGAAGCAGCGGCACGTTGTTTACTGTCGCCACACTTGCCGCTGTCACCATATTGGCAGAGCCAGGTCCGACTGAAGACGTGCAGGCGATGATGCGTTTGCGATTGTTCTGTTTAGCATACGATATAGCCGCATGCCCCATCCCCTGCTCGTTTTTTCCCTGGTACACCCGGAGCCGCTTCGCTTCAGAAAGAGCCTGGCCGAGGCCAAGAACGTTACCGTGGCCGAAAATCGTAAACATTCCATCTACAAATGGAATTTCCTCGCCGTCCCATTCAATATACTGCTGCTCCAAAAAACGTACGATTGCCTGTGCTGTCGTTAATACGGGCATAAAAATCCCCTTCCTGTTGTCGTTTTATAGAAGAAAAAACTGCCTTCTCCTCTCTCAGAATAGAAAGGAAAGAGAAGACAGTCCGGGTGTTGTGCTATTGGGCTGAAGCTATACGTTTACCAGCGGGCGGTGACCATTTTCTTGCGGGTGTAGAACTCCACGCCGTCCTTGCCGTTCGCATGCAGGTCGCCGT
>NZ_JBQLIA010000007.1:0-136518 GCF_056034345.1 Marinococcus sp. LNSP9103-4
ATCCAGCACGGCACCATCATCGGGAAGTTGAACGGGGTGATCCCGCCGACCACGCCGATCGGATAGCGGTACATGCCCGACTCAATGTTGGTGGCAATGTCCGGCAGCTGGTCGCCCATCATCAGCGTCGGCGCCCCGGCGGCGAATTCCACGCACTCAATGCCGCGCTGCACTTCGCCCTTGGCTTCCTTCAGGTTTTTGCCGTTTTCGAGCGTAATGATCTCGGCAAGCTCGTCCCAGTGTTCGATGAGCTGCTGCTGGTAGGCAAACAGGATACGGGCCCGCTGCGGGACCGGCTTTTTCGACCAGGCCCGGTAGGCGGCTTTGGACGCCTTCACGGCTTCGTCCACTTCCTCCTTCGAGGAGAGCGGCACGTGGGCGATCACCTCACTGGTGGCCGGATTGTACACCTTGTCGGTCGCCGACCGGGACTCCACCCATTCGCCGCCGATAAAATTTTTCAGTGTGGTTATTGCTTGTTCCTGCATATTCTTCATCGTCCTTTCTATATAAACAAATTATAGAATTGCTTTTTGAAGTACTTTCACATGATTATACCTGAGCATTCTGTCCTCTTAGGACTTTATGGTACCTTTTCTCACACTTTCATCAATGAATTCCTGTACTTCTTCCGCATTCGGCATCGCTTCGGAGCAGCTGTGCCGGGAAATGACAATGGCTGCAGACGCACCGCCAAAATCCATTGCCCGGTCGACTTCCCACCCCTGCATCAGACCGTAAACAAAGGAGGAAGCGTAGGCGTCTCCTGCCCCGAATGTTTTCAGCACTTCAGTTTCAAAGGTTTTCCCGGTGAAATAGTCCCCGTCCTTTGTGTAGGCAAACGAGCCTTCGGCTCCGTGCTTAATCAGCACAATCTCCGCCGAGTGATTAAACCACTTTGCAGCAGTCTTATCATCGCTTCCATCCATTTCTGACTCCATGTTTTCCATCATATTGAATTCGTCTCTTGTTCCAATAATCAGATGGCTTTTTTCAGCCAGCAGGTTGTAGTACGTGGCGGTTTCTTCCTTTGATTTCCACGTCGCCGGACGAAAGTCAATATCAAAGAGCACCTTCGTCCCGTGTTTATGCGCATACTCTGCCGCCAGAAAGACCGCTTCCCGGGAAGGGCTCGCAGCAAGCGCCGTGCCCGAAAACATTACCGCGGATGTATTTTTAATGTATTCCTCGGAAATTTCGAGCGGACTGATTTTCAAGTCCGCTACGTTGTCTCTGTACAGAAGTATACTGCAGTCTTCCGGACTGATAATTTCCGTAAAGGCAAGACCAGTCACCGCCCCCGTATCGTCTGTTTTTATATTTTCCGTATTAATATTATTTTCTTCAAAGTAGCCGCGGATAAAATTACCCATCTGATCATCTGCTATCTTGCCGATAAAGCCGGTGCTGAGACCGAGTCTCGATGCCCCAATCGTAATATTTGCCGGGGAGCCTCCCACATATTTCGTAAACGTCCGCGTTTCTTCCATCGGACGGTTGATTTCATTCGCGTTCATATCAATCGTCAGCCGGCCCATGCCAACCAGATCCCTTGAACGGTTTTTTGGAAATTCCATTAAAACATAACCACCCTTCGTTATTTTAATCGATTTATGGTTAAGCGCTTTCCTCTTCTATACGTTTGATTCTAAAGAAAGCGCATTCAGATGTAAAGTATTTTTTTGATTTTTCTTTAATTTCTATATTAAAGGTGAACGCTGCTGCATGTTTTCTGAAAAATCTCATTCTTTGATTGATGTAAGCGATTCATTAATGTATAATTCACATTAAAGTTAAGCGCTTTCTTCAAAATACATTTTATGGAGGTTCTGCATATGGTTAATATAGGTGTTATCGGCGCCGGGCGCATCGGCCGGCTGCATATAGAAAACCTTCATTATCTTCCGGCCACTGCTCTCCGGGCTGTCGCAGATATAAACACCTCTGCTCTTGAAACAATCGAGCAGGCCTTTTCTCCGCAGTATGTTACGTCTAACGCTGAAGATATTCTTCACGATCCCGAAATTGATGCCGTCTTCATCTGCGCTGCCACCTCGGAGCATATCTCTCTCATTGATAAGGCCATTCAAAACAAGAAACATATTTTCTGTGAAAAGCCAATCAGCTTTGATATTGAAGAATCCCGCCGGGTCGTCAAGTCGGCTAAAGAAGCGGGCCTTGTTTTTCAACTCGGCTTCAACCGCCGCTTTGATCCTTCCTTTCAGCAGGTGCGGAAGATGCGGATTAATGGCCAGATCGGCACCCCCGAGATGCTTCAGATCGTCTCACGCGATCCTTCCCCGCCTCCCATGGAATACGTGGCGAAATCCGGAGGACTGTTCGTGGACATGACCATTCACGACTTTGATATGGCCCGCTATATTATGGGAGAAAATATCACAGCGATTTCTGTGCACGGCGGTGCGCTGACCGATAAGCGGTTCAACGATTACGACGACATTGACACGGCTGTTATTTCTTTAACATTCGAAAGCGGGGCGGTCGGTGTGATTGAAAACAGCCGGCGGGCGGTCTACGGCTACGATCAGCGCCTCGAGCTGTTTGGCTCCAACGGGGCAGCCACAGTGCCGAACCAGCCAATCCATCAGGTGGAGTGGTGGCAGGACGATTTTATTAAATCGGAAAAGCCGGTGCATTTCTTCCTCGAACGTTATCAAACAGCGTTTCAGCGCGAAATTGCAATGTTCGCTGAATCCGTGCAGTCCAACACCCCGGCTGTCTGCACCGGTGATGACGGCATTGCCGCCCAGACGGCTGCACTGGCTGCAGCAAAAGCATGGAAAGAGAAGAAAACCGTATATGTTGCTGATGTGGAATCCGAAACAATTGAAACCTCTTAGAAAGGATGTTTATGTATGCCAAACTTAGTTGTAAAACCAGACACCAACGCACAAAAAATTCACGATGTTACCCCGGAGAGCGCCGGATGGAGTTATGTCGGCTTCCAGGTGTACCGTGTGCAGGAGGGCGAAAGCATTCAGGCTGACACCGAGGATAACGAAGCATGTCTCGTGCTGTTAAGCGGCAAAGCAGACATACAGACCAGCAATGAATCCTTTGAAAACCTCGGCAAGCGCATGAGTGTTTTCGAAAAAATTCCGCCGTATTCAGTATACGTTCCGGCCAAAGACCGCTTCGAGGTCAAGGCTACTACAGATATTGAACTCGCCGTCTGTAAGGCACCGGCAACCGGAAAGTACAACGCCCGCCTGATCGGTCCGGATGAGGTAGGAACAGAAGACCGCGGCTCCGGCTCCATGTCCCGGAGAGTGCATAATATCCTCCCGGATTCTGAAGAAGCCGAGAGCGTGCTCGTAGTGGAGGTGTATACACCGGAAGGAAACTGGTCGAGCTATCCGCCGCACAAGCACGATACCGAAAATCTTCCGCACGAGTCCTATCTTGAAGAAACGTACTTTCATAAAGTGGATCCGGAGAAAGGCGGATTTCTGATTCACCGCGTTTACGACGATCCGAGAGATCTTGATGAAACGATGGTCGTAAACAGCAACGATGTCGTGATGGTACCTAAAGGCTACCATCCGGTGGCAGCTCCTGCAGGCTACCAGGCTTATTATTTAAATGTCATGGCCGGGCCGGTACGCCAGTGGAAGTTCCATAATGATCCGGATCACGAATGGCTGCTGAAATAAATTATTTCCGCCTTCAGGCCTTCAAATGAAATTCATTTGGAGGCTTATTTTTGTGCAAATAAGGATATATACTATACAACAAGAAGTTCACGGAAAGGAGTGTCCATATGGCTTTTCAAAAGATCGCACGTACGATTTTAAAGGCGAACCGGGTGACTGGTGATGTAAAGGCAGCCAAAAACGGATCTCTGGGTAAACGCCTCGCGCGCCGCTCTGCCAACCGTACAGCACGTAAATTCATTAACCGCCTTCTGCGCTGAAAAAAGTGGCTGCCGGATCATTATTCCTGCAGCCACCTTCCTTGTCTGTTTGTAAATGTATCAGTTTTTCCGTTATAAATTTCTGTGCCCCTCTGCCAGACTGAATGAATCCGGTGTGGAAAACGATGCCCTTCAAACAAACTGTGCTTATGACGCATGTGCATCGTTCCGCGCGTCACTGTCGTTTCTTCGTGGATGTCGATCAGCACGATGTCTGCATCCTTCCCTTCTTCCAGGCTCCCCTTTTGATGCAGCCCAAAACGGTACGCCGGATGCTCTGCAGTCCAAGCTGCTGCTTTTTCCCACGGCAGGCCGTGCTTCGCTGTGAGCTCGAGTACACTCAACAGCGTGTATGGACCGCCCGAAATACCTCCCCACGCCTGCCACAGCCCGCCTCCTTTCAACTCTTCCGGACACGGTGAATGATCGGAGGTCACCATATCTATATCCCCCTGCTTCCATCTGGATACAAGCTCCTGCTGTACCGGGGCCTCCCGTAATGGCGGCGCGCATTTTGCTTCAGCTCCGCGCATTCGCAGTGCTTCGTGGTCAAACATCAGATAATGGGCGCAGGTTTCGAGCGTAACATCCTGTCCGGCTGCTTTTGCGCGCTGAATCACCTGGATCGCCTCAGCAGAGCTGATATGTACGAAGTGCAGCGGACAGCCTGTCTGCTTCGCAAAAACGAGGGCGCGCTGCACCGCTTCGAGCTCTGCTTCCACCGGCCTGGAAGCCAAATAATCATCCGCTTCCGTGCGCCCCTGCTCCTCAAGCTGCCGGCTGAGCGTACTCACTACCGGTGCGCTTTCTGCATGAAGACCGAGCATTCCTCCGTGCCCGGCAATTGCCTGCATCCCCCGGAACAGCGTTTCATCATCCGCCCGTTCAAATTCCGGATTGCCGCTCGGCGACATAAAGGCTTTGAACACACGTATGCCCCGCGCCGCCATAGCCGGAATATGTCCTACTCCCCCGGGCACGAGGCCACCCCAAAGCCCAAAGTCCAGGACGGATTTCTGCCGGCCAAGCGCTGCTTTTTCTTCGGCATTTTCCGTGGTGATCGTAGAAGGAATACCGTTTAACGGCATATCCATATATGTAGTGATGCCGCCCGCTGCAAGCATCCGGGAGCCTGTTTCAAAGCCTTCCCAGTCCCGGCCGGGCTCACTGAAATGAACGTGAACATCTACCGCTCCCGGCATGACGAGCATTCCATCAGCGTCTACTGCGCTTTGCGCTTTGGTTTCATCAGAAACGCCAAAGGCTGCTATTTTTCCGTCTGAGACTGCCACCGTAGTTACTTCTGTACCGGCTGGGCGGACAACGGTTCCATTTTTAATCAGCAGATCATACATTTTTATGTGTCCTCCTATACTTCAGCCGTAGCTTTTGTATCTTTTTCCTGCATATAAAAGGACAGGGCTGCCTGCTGGGCAGTACCGGGATTCACCTGGGCCCCGGCGTATAAAAGCACTGATTCGAGCGCTCCGAGCACAGCCAGCACGTTTTCCTTCCGGCAGCTGTAGCCCATGGAGCCAATGCGCCAGATTTTGCCGTGCAGTGGTCCGAAGGACGACGCGATTTCAATCCCGAACTGTTCAAGCAGCATTTTGCGGACCTCATCTGCGTCAATGCCCTCCGGGACATTAATGCAGGTGACGACCGGCAGCTTCTGTTCGCCTTCAACAAACAGCGACAGGCCCATTGCCTTTAAACCAGCTGTCAGCGCTTCTTCGTGATAGCGGTGCCGGGCAAAGCGGGATTCGAGCCCTTCGTTGACGATCAGTCTCGAGCCTTCATGAAGCGCATAAACCATCGACGTCGCTTCGGTATGATGATTCAGGCGCCGCGGGCCCCAGTAGTCCTGCAGCTGGCTGAGATCAAAGTAATTACTCCGGATCATCGGTGCCTCCGGCTGCTTATCTGCCTCTGTCGCAATCCCCCGTTCCACTTTTTTCCGCGCCTGAAAGCGGCGCTCGAGGCGTTCATTGTACGTAAGCGGAGCCATTCCGGACGGAACGCTGAAGCATTTCTGCGTCCCGCCGATGACCGCATCCAGACACCATTCATCTGTTTTGACCGGGACACCGCCAATTGTAGCCACCGCATCCACTACAATGTAGATCCCGCGTGCCCGGCAGGCGTGTCCGATTTCTTTAAGCGGCTGAATGCAGCCGGTCGACGTTTCGCCGTGCACCATCGCAACAATATCCGGCTTTACACGGTCCATTTCCTCGATGACTTCTTCTGGGGAAAAGACCGCCCCCCATTCCTTTTCGAGCGTGTGGATATCTGCGCCGTACCGTTCGGCGATCTCAGTTAAAAGATACCCAAACCGACCGTAAATCGGCACGAGTACCCGGTCCCCCGGGTGAATCGCACTCGCAAGCACCGCTTCAATACCCGAACGGGAAGTACCGTCCACCGGAAAGGCCCATTCATTTTCAGTTTGAAAGATGCGGCGAAGAAGCTCCATCGTTTCATTCATAATACTCGTAAAGGCTGGATCAAACTGTCCGACTACCGGCGTGCTCATGGCACGGAGCACCCGGGGATCCGCCTCCACCGGACCCGGTGTCATGATCGTGCGGAGCGGCGGCTGGATTTCCTGGTGATAGCCCATATTTACTCTCCTTTCTAATACGCTAAACGAAACAGTGTTTCTTCAAGCACTTTTACTCCCTGCTCCAAATCGCTGGATTTGGTATATTCCTTCGGGGAATGGCTCACACCGGCTTCGCTTGGCACAAACAACAGTGCAGTCGGATAATAGCTGCCCATGACCTGGGCGTCGTGCCCGGCTCCGCTGATCATCAGCTGCGATGAAATATGCAAACTTTCAGCAGCTTTGTGCATCGTTTCATATACGTCTCTGCTCATTGGCACCGGCTCTACTTCCATCCAGCAATTTGAAGAAACGCTCATGTCGCACTGTTCAGCCTGCGCAGCGTACAGATTTTCGAGCTCCTGCTCGAATTCTTCGAGCAGTGCTTTGCTGTGATGACGGACATCCAGGCTGAAAACGACCTTAGACGCGATGACGTTCGGTACGTTTGGCGCAATTTCCATTTTGCCCACTGTAGCCACCATGCTTTCGTCCTTCCGCCTCGCCATCGCGGTGATATTTGTAATCAGTTCACTGGCTAATACCACCGCATCCTTGCGTTCCGGCATGGGAGTGGTTCCGGCGTGATTGCTTTCTCCCTCCACCGTAATGTGATATCTGCGCTGTCCGACAATATCTGACACCACTCCAACAGAAGCATTCGTCTTTTTCAATGTGCCTCCCTGCTCCACATGAAGCTCAATGAAGGAGTCAATGTCTTCACGCCTGAGCGGAAGCGATGCCGCAGCTTCAAATTCACATGCCCGCATCGCCTGGCCAATAGAGATACCGTCTGTATCCTTCAGGGTCTCTGTTTCACCTTCAGACAGCCTTCCGGTAATATGGCCCGAGCCCCAGAACGTGACCGGAAAACGACTTCCTTCCTCCTCACAGAACGATACGATTTCAATGCTCTGCTTCGGCCGCCCGTAAGTCTGCTTCAGCCTTTCTACGGCAAGCATTGCAGCAGCCACGCCGTACGCGCCGTCATATATGCCGCCGTTTACGACGGAATCAATGTGGGAGCCGGTCATAACGACCTTATCTGTTTTTTCTGTGCCTTCAAGGCGTCCGAATACATTCCCGACGGCATCATACCGGGCTTCAAGACCCATTGCCCCCATTTTCATCTTTACTGCTTCCTGGGCCTGCTGCCACGATTCATCGTATAAAAGCCTCGTCACACCGCCGTCTTCTGTTTTTCCAAAGCCGGCTAGCCACTCCAGCAGCTGATCAATTTGATCCTGAATTATGTTTGAAGAATGAACAGCCATACGGTCCCTCCTTTGCCTGGCTTTTAGTCAGCTTCCCCGGTACGTTTGATAGCCATAAGGGGACAACAGCAGCGGGAGGTGATAGGATGTTTCTTCCGCCGAAAGCGTGACGCGGAGAGCCACCGTTTCCAGAAAATGCGGCTCCTCCTTTGTCCATCCCTTCTCCCGGAGATATTCCCCTGTTTGAAATTCCACCTCGTACGCAGCTGTTTGAATATCATCTGCCTGCAGCAGCGGTTCATCCACCCGCCCATCTGCATTGGTGATCCGTTCTGCTTCTTTAATTTTCCGGCTGCCATCCAGACGGTACAGCGTTAAAGCTATACCTTCGCCTGGACGGCCGGAAGCCAGATCAAGCACATGTGTTGTGAGTCCCATTTATACTTCCCCTTCATGATCCAGATCTTCGCGGTGTACCGCAAAGCGCTGGAATCCGTACGGACGGCGCGGCTCTGTGTATACTTTGCCGTCGCTTCCCGGAATATCTTCGACCACAGTATCCCACGTATGGTTCTGCGACTCGAACGAGACCTCCTGGAGCTGCGGGAACCGCTCAAGCACCCGGCGGCCGATATAATAGATCAGCTGCTGAATCGAGGCCGTCTGTGTTTCATGGAAAACAGCAGCTGCAATGTCCTTCACCTGCTCAGCAGCTACGTAGCCTTCCCCGTTCTGTCCGAAGGCAGTCTGCGGCGTTTCATATGTCCAGCCGATATTTAAATAAATAAACAGCGGGCGGTTGGAGTCCTCCGGCAGCGTCGTGTATTCATCCCGGATAAATCCGACAAATGAATTGTCCACTACTTTCACGAGCTGGACGTCCTTTACGTAGCTCTCCTGCTCAATAATTTCCGGAGCCCCGAACGAGGTCCGGCCTACTTTAACCATCGCTGCAGGTTTTTCGTTATGAGATTTTTTAAACACTACACCACTTTTGTATCCCGTATCGTCTACATTTACTTTTTCAAAAGGAAGATGGTCAGCGTATACTTCCGCGGTTTCAACATGATCATATTTTTCGAGAAACGCTTCCCCGACATAAGCGAGGAACCCTTCCACCGTTGCGCCTTCATAGCTGCCAAGGTGACGCTGAATAAAGTTTTTCATGGAGTCCGTCGCCACCACCATACTGTTGTCGCCTTCAGTAAAGCTTGGAAGAAAGGCTTCCCCGGTAATATTAACGGAGACATTCAAACCGAAAATTGTATTATTTGTGCCTTCATACGGAGATTCCGGTATGGGCGTGATATCTGTAAACGGAATCGAAAACGTCCGGTAGGCGAATACATCACCTTTACCGTAGCTCATCGTTCTCCGCTTTTTACTGCCTGTTCTTGTCACTGTCTGCGACATGCGGGCCGGCTCTGCCGCAAGTGCTGCAGAAGCTTCATGCTCTTCGGCCGGGGCACTGCTCCCCGTGTTGTCCACACTTTCGTTTGATGCAGTCACCGTTTCCGTCTGCTCCTCTTCAATGATGGCCTCAAGCCGCAGAAAAGCTATGCGGTGAATTTCCCGGAGAGCCTGGCGTTCTTCCTCCTCCTGGGTATGGTCCATACGTGTTTGTACTGCCTGTAAAATATCCTCTGCCGTCTTTCCTCTCACAGCCATAATAAACGGCATGCCAAACTTGTCCTGGTAACGCTCGTTCCATATCCGCAGCTCTTCCTGCTGCTCCTCTTCCATTTCCGTTAAGCCAGCGCTTTCCTGCTCGGCAGTGGATGCCCCGCTCATCGGTTTCTTTTCTCCGAGAGAAGGATGCGCCTGGATCAATGCGCGCCGGTTCTCTTCCCCGGATGTCATAACTACACCTGCCATCCGCTGATGCAGGTCTTCAACAGATTCCATTGGTCTCACCGGTTCAACTGCCTCTGCCACCCACGGAGAATTTTCATACACCCCTCCGAAAGTGTCGATAAATTCCCTGCGGGATAATTGGTTTACTTGTTCAATGGTCAGCATACACTACTCCTCCTTCAAGCTTTACTTTGTTTTTCTTCATTATATACATGTTCCCCCTTCCACCGTATATTAAATAGGAGATTGATGAAAATTGCGGCTAAACTACCAGTGATAATGCCATCCCCGAAGATGATGGCAAGCCCTTCCGGAAGGCTTGAAAACAGCTCGGGCACTACTGTGGCGCCCAGTGCAAGCGACACGGAGCAGGCAACCACCAGCTGGTTCGACTGATCATTAAAATCGACCTCACGGAGCATCTGCAGGCCTGCAACGACAACCATTCCAAACATGACGACGGTCGCCCCGCCAAGCACCGGCGTTGGAATGATGACTACAAGGGCGGCAACTTTTGGAATCAGCCCCAGGACGATCAGTGTCATAGCCGCAGAGAAAATAACGTTTCTCGTTTTTACCTTTGAAAGCTCCAGCAGACCTACATTCTGGGCAAATGTACTGTAGGGAAAAGCGTTGAACAAGCCGCCGATAATGACTGCAAGCCCTTCGGAACGGTAGCCCCGGACCAGGTCATCCTCGTTTAGCTCACGCTCCGTAATACGGGCGACTGCGTAGTAGGCACCGGTCGTTTCAACGACAATCACACTGCACACAATAATCATCGTGATAATCGGTCCAATTTCAAATGTCGGCACCCCGAAGTACAGCGGCTGAGGAAAATGGAACCACGAGGCTTCCATCACTTCTCCAAAGGAGACCTGTCCCATCACTGCCGCGGCTATCGTGCCGCCGGCAATACCGATTAAGACAGCAAGTGATCTCATAAACCCTGTAAACATCCGGAATAAAAGAATGATCACGGCGAGTACGCTGACTGATAAAAGCAGATTAAAAAGGGAGCCGAAGTTTTCGCTTCCTTCTCCGCCCGCCATGTTTCTGATACCGGTAGGAATAAGCGAAAGCCCGATAATCGTTACGACAGTGCCGCGCACGATCGGCGGGAACACCTTTTGTAATTTTCCAAAAAATCTGGCGAAGATAACGACAAACAGTCCAGCCACAAGAATCGATCCGTAAATAGCTGTTATGCCGTAATTGGTGCCAATACTGATCATCGGGGTCACTGCTACAAATGATACGCCGAGCATGACAGGCAGTCCGATGCCGATATGTTTTCCTCTCCACAGCTGCAGCAGGGTTGCCACGCCGCAGGAAAGCAGGTCAATTGCCACTAAGTATGCCAGCTGTTCTGCTGAAAGCTCCAGTGCGCGTCCTACGATAAGCGGAACGAGTATCGCTCCGGCGTACATTGCAAGTACATGCTGAAGTCCCAATGAAAAAGTCCGAAGCCCGTTGGTTCCGTTAGCCATGATTAGGTGTTCCTCCTTTTATTGTTACCTTAATATCCATCTTATAGGAGGCCCGGACTCGTTTCATTAGACGTTCTATATAAAATTATCAAAATATTTTAGTCAATGTATCTATAATCGCTAAGGAAATGAATGGCTTTGTGCAGATTATCTTACATTATTCCGAGGAAAGGACGTTCTGCACCCGCAGTGCCAGGCGCAGACGCATCGTCGTTTCGGGATTTTTCAGGGAAACCCCTAAGCGCTCCTCACATTTTTCCAGGCGGTAGAGCACCGTATTGCGGTGAATGTAAAGCCGTTTGGCCGTATCAGCCACATGGCAGTGTGACTCCAGGTAGACAGATAACGTCTGCACAAGCCCCTGGTCCTCCTGGCTCCCCTCCGTTAATTCCTGCAGGACCGAGTGGCTGAACGAGGCCAGCTCTTCGGTGGGCAGCAGCCGGAGAAGCTGGGCGATGTCCTTTGTATAGTAGGAGCGTATAAAACCGCGCTCCCCGGTAAGCTGGCTGTTGTACAAGGTGTTTTCCGCCTCTTTGTAGGACGCCGGGATATCAAGAAACGTCCTCGCCGCATTTCCGATGCCAAAGGATATCGAGCGGTCAAAAAACAGTTGAATCCCCTCCTGCAGCTGCCGCAGTGCTTCCACTGAAGCTTCATCAGTGTCTGCATGCAGCTGCTCCTCCTCCCACAAAATAATACACTGCCGCTCTTTTTTGAAAAACCAGGCCGGGGAGTGCCATTTGCCCAATTCCCCTTCAATGTATTCATACATGTGGTCCATTTCCCGCTGCTGCTGGGTATAGGTGACCGGAAGCCGGGGCTCGGGGTCAAGCATACCGACGGCACAGCCGTAATTACGGTTGTTTGGCAGTCCCATTTCCTCCGCCCGGTTTCGCGCTTCTTCATCGGACGAATAGCCTCCGTTAATGTAATTTTGAAAAAATTCGTCACGGGCTCTCCGTTCATATTGAGCGATGGCACTCTGTTTCATTCGTTCGAACCCGATAACATTCACAGCCTGGTCGATAATCAGCACAAGTCCGTTATCATAAATCGGAATTTCTCCGCCGATCACAAGACATCCGCTGCGTGTTTCATGCGTCCGTACTGGAAACAGTGTGTACGTCTGCGCTGTTTCCCACACGCAGAAGCTGCTGTATGTACTTCCGATTAAAAATAAATCCCGTTTTGCCCTGCGGTGCGCTTCAATTACTCCCTGCGCTGTTTCCATTCCTTTGCCTGCATAGATCGGACGGTCGTAGGCATCCAGCAGCAGAACCGGAAATCCGATGTATTCGCATACTTCTTCAAGGAGTGCTGTCAGGCCTTTTCCATGCATTACATGATCGGTCAGCCGCTGGTGGATGTTTAACGCTTCGCGCAGCTCTCTTGTCCGTACCGAAAGCATGTCGTTGAGCATATCATTGACCATTGCTCCAAGACCGATATCTTCCGGGAGGGCAATAATAGGAAACTGCAGCTCGTCTGCTTTTTCGATGACGCTCTCCGGCAGCTCCTGGAGAAAACGCTCGATTTTCAGCCCAATGCCGGCGCATCCTACAGCGTCCATCCGCTCGATGAGTATACTCAATTCCTCAGGACGATCTTTATAATGATAGCCAGTCGTTATCAGCAAATCATCCTCCTGCAGATAATCAACAATATCCGGCGCATCCATCATGTTCACCTGCCGGATCTCCCGGATGTCCCCGTCTTTTCCGGCAAGCAGTCTCGCATCCTTCCAAACCGGTCGCTGCAGCGTTTCTCCTATGTTCACCGTTTCTGCCCCCTTGTGATACATATCCAATCATTTCTGAAACAACTGGTTATTTTAACTTTTACTGTAGCAGAAAAAGTAATGCTCCTACCAGTGGAAATTCCAGCTACCGCAAAAAAAGCCGCCGGCAACCGGCAGCTCTTCTGCTTATCTTTTAACGATACCGTACAAAAACAAATCATAAAAATGCGTCTGGTATTCTTCAAGCGTCATGCTCCCCGGGACGTCCTCCCCCTGCTGAATCCGGAAGGCCACCATCTGCCGGAGCGAGATGGCATACGACATGAAAAAATCAATATTAATATTTTCCCGGAGAATCCCCTGCTCTTTTGCCAGCTCCACCAGCTCCCGGAACACCGGCATGACTATCTTTTCGCCACGGCTGCTGTAATCGGCCAGTACATGCGGATAATCCTGCATTAATTCCGTGAGAAAGCTTGATTGAAAAAATGATTCGTATTCCTTCATATCAAATATCTTCAAAAGCATCTCTTCGGTCATCCCATGCTTTCTGCTTTGCCCGATCAGTTCTTCCATTTTGTCTTTGGACTCCTGCATCACGCCGTCGAGCATTTCGCTTAAAATGCCTTCTTTGTCTGTAAAGTATTTATAAAATGTGGCCTTGCTCGCGCTTGCTTCCGCGCACAGCTGCTCGATGGTGACCGCTTTTATCCCTTCCTGCAGAAACAGGCGGTGCGCGGTGTCGACCAGATCTTTCTTTTTTCTTGTTGTTCGCCGTTTTTTATTGTGCGCCACTGCTGCTTCCCCATTTCTATCCTTACTTTAAAGGATTAAGTCTCTTTTTCTGATCGTATACATTCCGACTGCGGCGAAAACAGCAAATACGGCCAGAAGAATGACTGTCGACCAGCCTGTCCATTCCTCTGCAGGCACGCCCGGGATCTGCGCATATGGTGAAATATCACTTACCCAGTCCGGCAACTGAAGCAGCGGCCCAATAAGCCCGATCAGTGTAAATGCTGTATACACAAGCCAGACGAGTGACAGCGCCCTGGGCCACAGGCCCATTAATAAAGCAGCCAGCCCAATAAATACCCAGACAGCCGGCGTCTGTGCGATGGCAGAGAAAAACACCTTCCATGCCCCCTCTGAGCTGTCCGTGTAGTAGCCGTAAAGCGCCCCGGCGCCGATGCCGCTGATCACAAGCAGCATGAAGCTCCCCACGCAGGAAATCAGGAGATAATCAAGCATCCACCGCGGACGCGGTACAGACTGAACCAGCAAAATCTCTCCCCGGCCGCTCTTTTCCTCCCGGATCATTTTGGTCATCACCTGCAGCGCATAGCCAGCCGCCAGCATGGCGAGAAAGGCCATATACGTGGCAAATAACGATTCTGCAAGCGTGGCTCCTTCGGCCTGTACGAGAAAATCTTCACCGATTGGATTATCCGCAAAAAAGTCAGCAGCTTCTTCACTTATGGCCCCCATCGCCACACCGTACAGGGCCGCGCCCGCTGCCCAGCTCAGAAAAACCCAGCGAAACAAAAAGCTCTGCAGCCCAAGCAGGTGAGTCAAACTGCTGCCAGCCCGGGCTTTCCCGCCCTGAACCCTCAGCACCCCGGCCCCGTCGTCCCGGCGGTAGTCTACATAAATGGCTGCCACTGCAAGTAGTATAATACCCCCGGCAAACAGACCGAGCGGCCACCAGCGCTCATCCACAAAGGCGCGCATTGCCTGACCCCATCCAATCGGAGACAGCCACCGCCATACATCCACAGCAGCCACATCGCCGACGGCCCGGAATAAAAACGCCAGGCCAAGCAGTGCAGAGCTGATGCCGGATGCCGCTCCGGCGCTTTCGCTCACCTGAGCCATCAACAGGCTGATGGCGCCAAATATAATTCCGACACCGGCAACCCCGAGTCCAAAGCCCAAAGCCCCTGCCCAGCTGAGCCCTTCTATCGTATAAGGCATGCCGACAATGATAATGACGGCGATGAAAAGATTCGCGAGTACCATCAGCAAAAAAGCACCCGTGGATATACTAACCCGGCCGACAACTCCTGCTTTCACAAGCTCCGATAGTCCGCTTTCCTCTTCGGCCCTTGTATTGCGGACGATCATAAAGATACTCATAAACGCAGCAGCGACCGCCACGTATAAAAACATCTCATTCGTAATCATCGCGCCGAACGTATAGTTCTCGAGCCCGTACCCAGGACCCGCCATTGCCCGGAGTGCCGGACTTTCCAGCAGCAGGGCACGGCCCTGGCGGTCTTCCTGCGTCGGATACGTTTCCGGAAAGCTGAGAATACTGAGCAGAAACAGCACCGAAATCGAAACGACCCAAATGGGCAGCCGCACTTTTTCTTTCCGGAGCATTACCCAAAACAGCCTGCCCGTTCCTGTGAACATGGACATGTTCATCCTGCTTCCCCTGCCTTCGATTCATAATGGCGAAGAAAAATTTCTTCGAGCGTCGGAGGCCTGGATTCCAGTGAAACTACCTCCGCTGCTGCAAGCTCCTGCATGACCGGCGCCAGTCCTTTTGCATCCACATAAAAGTGCACCTTCGATTCGTCTGCCTTCCACTGGTGGACGTCGCTTCGTTCCGCTAAAGAAGCGACCGTCTGCTTCGTTTCTGCCGTAATGGAAATACGGGTTAAATGCCGAAGCTCCTCAAGCGTTCCGGATTCAATAATTTTTCCTTCTTTGATGATGCTCACCCGGTCACACAGCTCCTCCACCTCTGCCAGTATGTGGCTCGAAAGAAGTACCGCCTTTCCTTCCTGCTGCAGCTCCCGCACGCATTCCCGGAAGATAGAAGCCATTAACGGATCCAGACCCGAAGTCGGTTCGTCAAAAATATACAGATCCGCCTCCGAGGCGAAGGCCGTAATGAGTGCCAGCTTCTGCCGGTTCCCCTTCGAATACGTTTTGCTTTTTTTCCGCGGATCGAGCTGAAAGCGTTCAATCAACTGCTGGCGTTTCTCTTCATTAAAATCACCGTGCAGCTTCCCAAGAACATCAATCACCTGGCCGCCGGTTAAATTCGGCCAGACGTTCACATCACCCGGTACATAAGCCACCCGTTTATGAATATCTACAGCCTCAGCCCACGCATCTTTGCCAAACAGCTTCACTTCACCGCCGCTTTTTTTCAGCAGACCAAGCATCACTCGGATCGTAGTAGACTTCCCGGAGCCATTCGGACCGAGAAACCCTACCGTTTCTCCCGGACGGATCATCAAATCCACATACTCAAGCGCCGCATGCTTTCCAAAATATTTTGATACACCCTCTAATTTCACCAGTTCATTCACATTTGCACCCCCTTAAATTGAACTTTTTTATTATTATCGTTTAAACTATTTTACAACTTTCGTTCAATTAAGTCACGGTTTATTTTCTTTGCCAATTCCCTTGAAGACTACGTTCGCAGCTTTTTGGGTATGTGTAACAAAGATCTGAAATTGGAGGCAGTATGTATGATGACTTTACGACTCGGATACGTATCCCAGGCTCTTGCTCTCTGGAACGCTTCTCCGGGCAAAACAATGACACTGACGAGCTGGCGGAAAATGGACCGGAGCAGCCGCGAGGATAAGCTGCACGAGGTCACCCGTTTGAACCTGGAGCACACGATCCGCATGCTTCATTACAATATCGCCCACGACATTCCTTTGTACCGTTTTTCTTCCTCGCTTGCGCCGCTTGCCACTCATGACGAGGCCGCCTGGGATTATATAACGCCTTTTGCGGATTTATACAAGGAAATCGGCAGACTCGTGCGGGAGCACAATATCCGCCCGAGCTTTCATCCGAACCAGTTTACGTTATTTACAAGCGAGAAGCCGAATGTCACCGCCAATGCCGTGCAGGACATGGAGTACCATTACCATATGCTTGAAGCCATGGGACTCGAACAATGGGCATGGATCAACCTGCATGTCGGGGGAGCCTACGGGGATAAAAAAGCGGCGGTAGCACGGTTTCACAAAAACCTTCAGCAGCTGCCCGAAAAAATCAAGGCACGAATGACTCTGGAAAATGATGATAAGACGTACACAGCAGGCGACGTGCTCGCTGTCTGTGAACAGGAAAAAATTCCAATGATGTTTGATTATCATCACTTCGAGGCCAACCATTTTGAGGAGGAACATTTGGAGGAGCTGCTGCCCCGGTTTATCGATACGTGGGCACACACCGGCAGCCGGCCAAAAATCCATCTTTCCTCGCCGAAATCACCCGAGGCTTTCCGCAGCCATGCCGACTACGTGGATCCGGAGTTCAATCTTCCTTTTCTTCAGGCCTTAAAGCAGATCGGCGAGCCCATTGATGGCATGATTGAAGCAAAACAGAAGGACTACGCGCTTCTGCAGCTCGTCGAAGATCTCGCTTCGCGGCGGAACGTGACCCGGACCGGCGGGGCAGAGCTCCAGTGGAAATAAAGAGCCATAAAAAAGAGCCTGAACCCAGGCTCGTTTTTACCATTCCAATATGATTTTTCCGATGTTTTTATTGTCCTGCATGTGGCGGTGCGCATCTGCAATCTGTTCAAATGAAAATACCGTGTCCACGATAGGACGGATGGAGCCGTCTTCAAGATACGGCATTGCGTGCTTCACAAAATCCCTGCTCAGCTCGGCTTTATACTCGTCGCTCCTCGGCGTAAGCAGCGTCCCGGTCAGTTGCACGCGCTTCATCAGCAGCTTCATCAGGTTCACATTCGGCACGTTCGCCCCGCCAAGCACGCCAATTAAAACCCAGCGTCCATCGGTTTGAATGCTTTTCAGGTTCTGTTCCCAGTAGGAGGCCCCGACAAAATCCAAAATCACATTTACACCTTTATCACCGGTAGCCGCAAGCACCTCTTCCTCAAAATTCTGCTCTTTATAGTTGATGCGTACTTCTGCGCCGAGCTTTTGAATAAATTCCAGTTTTTCTGCTGATCCGGCGGTAGTAAGTACACGGGCCGACGAAAGCTGGCTTGCGAGCTGAATGGCTGCCGTGCCTACCCCGCTCCCCCCGGCATGGACCAGAACGGATTCATGCTGGTTCAGGTGCCCGATCCAGTAAAGCGTCTGATACGCCGTTAAGAATACCTCCGGCACGGCTGCTGCCTGGGCATACGTGAACGCCTCGGGTATCCGCATCACCCGGTCGGCCCGCATGACGGCATATTCTGCGTAGCCGCCGCCATTCACAAGCCCCATCACCCGGTCGCCTGGGGAAAATGGGTTCTCAGTACCTGCTTCTTCCACCACACCTGCCACTTCAATTCCGAGTACCGGGTTTTTGATATATCCGGCCTTGCCCTCCCGGTTTAAAATGTCGGTCCGGTTCACGGCTGCTGCTTTTACCCTGATCAGCACTTCATCCATCTCCGGTTTTGGAGCCTCACGATCCTGAATCTGCAGCACCTCCGGTCCGCCGGTTTCTGTAGTAATTACTGCTTTCATTGCTATCAACTCACTTCCTTTAATCTTTCGTTTCCAGTATTCGCTTCCTTAAAGACCGTGTCAACTTGTGCGTTTATCTACTGCTGCATCTATTTATTTCCCGGGAAATGGCTTTTGCAGGATTGATTTTTCGATAATAGCAGCTAATACCTTTATACTGGAAAAAAGGCAAAAGCTGAGGTGCAGACAAATAATGACTAATATACAAGCATTAAAACAGGACGCATACACATTTCTAGAGCAATATTACCGGGAAACAGATCAGTCATCAGAAATTTTTCAGGCCCGCTGGGAAAATGTAGAGCAGGAAATTGAAGCTTCCGGGCATTACGAGCACACGTTTGAGGAGCTGTCCTTCGGAGCGAAGGTCTCCTGGCGAAACAGCAACCGCTGTATCGGCCGGTTTTTCTGGAAGAGCCTCCAGGTTCTCGACTGCCGGTACGTGCGCACCGAAGAGCAGGCAGCCGAAGCGCTCCGCCGCCATATCCGTTACGCAGAAAATGGTGGGAAAATCATTCCGACTATCTCCGTGTTTCCTTCGGTCAAAAACGGGCAGGAGCGGATGCGCATATGGAACTACCAGCTGATCCGCTACGCCGGCTACGAGCGGGACGGGACAATCATTGGCGACCCGCAGTCTGTACCCTTTACAAAATACTGTGAATCATTGGGATGGAAAGGCGAAGAAACATCGTTTGATCTTCTTCCTCTGGTTGTTCAGGTAAACGAAGGCACTCCCCGGTGGTTTCCATTGAGGGCCGAAGAAGTACTCGAGGTTCCGATTAGCCATCCGGATAGCGATGCTTTCTCTACTCTCGGTTTAAAATGGTACGCTGTCCCAATTGTTTCGGACATGAAAATGGAGATCGGCGGCATCACGTATACGGCCGCGCCGTTTAACGGCTGGTACATGGAAACGGAAATCGGTGCCCGTAACCTCGCAGACGGGGACCGCTACGATATGCTGCCACGGGTTGCAGACGTACTCGGCATCGACCGGACGTACGCGGGAAGTTTATGGAAGGACCGGGCGCTTGTGGAGCTGAACCGCGCCGTGCTTCATTCATATAAAAAAGCAGGCGTCAGCATGGTGGATCATCACACGGCCGCCTCGCAGTTCAGACGGTTTGAGCAGCAGGAACAAAAAGCAGGCCGGGAAGTAACCGGAGACTGGACGTGGCTAATCTCGCCGGTATCGCCGGCCGCTACTCATATTTTCCACAGCTCCTACCGCAATATCATGCACACGCCGAATTTCTTTTACCAGCAGCACCCCTATAAATAATGATGCAAAGCAGCAGGGGAAGCAGGCAGGCTTCCCCATATTTTACGTTTGAATAAATACCCCTTCCGGGAACCCCTATACCAGTATCTAATATTAGAAAGGGTGATAAATATGAACGCTACACAGAAGGAATGCCTCGAAGCATGCATCGAATGTATGAAGCAGTGCAATCAGTGCTTTAACGACTGCCTCCAGGAAGACGACGTGAAAATGATGGCCGAATGTATACGTCTCGACCGTGAATGCGCAGACATTTGTGCTCTGACAGCTAAAGCAATACAGTCCAACAGTCCATTGATGAAAGAGACCGCTCAGCTGTGTGCAGAGGCCTGCAAAGCATGCGGAGATGAATGTGCCAAGCATGACCATCAGCACTGCAAAGATTGCGCAGATGCCTGCTACCGCTGTGAAAAAGCATGCCGGGAGCTTGCCGCATCATAATTTCTGCACAAAAGCCCCCTCCTAAAAATGGAGAGGGCTTCTTTTTTATGAAAATTTCACCGGTACACCGGCTGCTTCAAACAAATCGTAGAAGGTCGGACACGTTTTCGACACGCACCCCGGGTCTTCAATATGAATTCCGGGCACCTTTGCTCCAATCAGCGAAAGGGCCATAGCCACCCGGTGATCATCGTATGAGTGAAGCGACACGCCGATCGGCGTCCCCGGATATACTTTCAGCCCGTCCGAGTATTCATCCACCCGGATGCCCATTTTCTGAAGTTCTGTACACGCTGCGTGAATGCGGTCTGATTCGTGATGACGAATATGCTCTACGTCCCGGATCGTAATCGGTGCATCGGCAAACGGGGCCAGGGCAGCAACGGTCAGCGTCTGATCGGACATTTCCTTCATACTGAGCTCAAATCCTCCCGAAAGCTGTTCGGGACCTGTGACTTCAATGTAGGTGTCACCTTTTTCCACACGGCAGCCCATTTTTTCAAACACATCCACCATTCCTATATCCGGCTGGTTGGTGTCCATTGTTAAATTATTAATGCGGACCGTTCCGGCCGTTAGTGCCGCAAGGGCCATAAAGTAACTGGCCGTCGACGCATCTGCTTCAAGCGCCATGCTCCGGCCCTGAAAGCTTTTTGCCGGCACCTGCATATCGGTTAAATCCTCGTTGTACGTGACCGGTACCCCGAACTGATTCATTAAATCAAGCGTAATGTGTACATAGGCGTGCTGCACAATGTAATCCGGAATCCGGATACGCAGGCCTTCCTCTGTATAGGCACCCGTGAGCAGCAGGCCGCTGATAAACTGGCTCGATAATTTGCCGGAAATGGTCACTTCTTTCCCAGGGAGCCCGCCCGCATGAATTTCAAGCGGATAAAACCCCTTTTTATCTATGTAATGAACGTCGGCCCCGAGCGTTTCCAGGGCTTCCATTAACGGCTCCACCGGACGTTCACTCATTCGTTTGCTCGCTTCCACCTTGTAAACCCCGCTCCCCGCTGCTGCAAGCGGGCCCGGGAGGAAACGGGCCGTAGTACCGGCAGCGCCTATGTAAAGCTCTGCGTCCTCCTCCGGCCACCGGCCTCCGCATCCATGAATCGTAACCGTATCGCCCTCCACTTCGGACTTCACGCCAAGCGCCCGGAGCGCACCAAGACACCAGTACGAATCATCGCTTTTTAAAATGCCTGAAAGGGTGGACGTGCCTTCTGCCAGCGCGGCCATGATCAGTGCCCGATTCGTAAAGCTTTTACTCCCAGGCACTGTTAAAGAGGTCTGGATCGACCCTGGCGAAACCGGGGAAACGTGTACTTTGTCTACATCCGTTAATGAGGCCCACGGCGAGCGGGCCCGAAAATCTGGTGTACTCATAAAACATCCGTCCTCTGCATCTTTTTCTACATTACACCATGAACCAGTACTGCGCGCAACCAGCGTTTTTCCGAAGGCTTATACCACCCCGGTAAGTGCCGGACTGACCATAAACCAGAGCAGAAGCACCGCCATAACAATCCAGCCGCTCAGCTTCATCCATCCCGGCTCACGGCGCGAAAAAGCAATCATGCTCATAAATGCACTGAGCGCAAGCAGCAGAATGCCGATCGTCAGCAGCGAACCGAATAACGGTACAAAGGGACTGTTGTCGGGAAGGGAAAATACCGCTGAAACAATAATCGATACAGCAATCAGTCCGAGACCTCCCAGAGAAGACGTTAAAGAAATTCTGCTGAATTTTTTATCCTTCATTTCATCCTCTCCCTTTTGAGTTCTTTTCTTGTCTTCCTTTCCCTTACGCGTATTTCAAAAACGTGCGGTTACGTTTCCAGATCCATAATATCCTCCACGCTCACATGCCGGACGTCCCCACCTGCCTCTATCTTGATTGCTTTGTTCAGCGCATCCAGATGCAGAATTTTTCCGGTCATTTTTATTTCTGCATAAGGATCAAATACGTGAAGCGTCACTTCTGTCCCAGCCGTCAGAGCTTCCTGAAGGCAATGGGAAAATTCCTCAAGCTGCTGCTCATCCCAGAGCGGCCTGAACTTCATCCGGTCCTCTTTTTGATGACGCAGCCACATTTCCCGGTGCTCCGGCAGAATCATCCGGCTGGATTCCCAGCGCATATTCGACCCCGGGGTTAATTTGTTTTCTTTCATCCGTAACGCCCCCTTTCGCTTTAGTATACACGAACGTTTGTTCTTTTTGTGATTTATCTTCAAAATGTGGAAATTTTTTCTGATAAAAAAGGCCTCCTGCATTAGGAGACCTTAATCATTTCAAGCCTTTTCTGTTTGGAAGAACTGCGGCAAATGCTCTCTATGGGCTTCGAGCATGTCATCAAGAATTTGTTTTGCTTTCGTATCGGACGGAACGAGTGGATTAATCGTCATCGCCAGAAGAGCCGTCTGGTAGTTTCCTGTTACCGCCGCTTCAGCAGCGACCCGTTCAAACGACTTGATCTGCTGCACGAGCCCCCGGACTGCCACCGGCAGCTCTCCGGCAGCAATCGGCCTCGGACCGTCCTTCGTAATGACGGAGCTGATTTCCACCGCCGACTCCGCTGGAATCCCTGCAATCGCACCGCGATTTTTCGTATTAACCGGCTGAATGTCCCGGGTGTCATTATATATCGAATTAATCAGGCTGCAGGCCGCTTCGCTGTAATATGCCCCGCCGCGCTGCTCAAGCTGCTCGGGCTTCGTCCGGAGCGTTTCATCGGCATAGAGGGTGAAAAGCTCCTCCTCCACTCCCTGGACAACTTCGGCCCGGGTGCCGGTTTCTTTGGCAGCCTCCTGTTCTTCAGCCAGCATTTCTTCTGTTTTATAATAATACCGGTGATAAGGGCAGGGGAGCACCTGCAGAGCCCGTATAAATTCGGGCTCCCAGCCAAGCGCTGCGATATTTTTCATTGTGGAGGCATTCGCCGGGTCTGCCACTGCTTCGAGCGCCTGCTGCTTTATATCTTCGCCATCAAGGTAAATATTCAGCCCGTACACCATATGGTTCAGCCCGGCAAAATCAATCTGTATGCGGCTGCCATCTACTCCAAGCGCTTCGGCCACCCCCATCTGCATTCCCACCGGCACATTGCAGAGGCCAACAATGCGTTCATGGTTTGTATAGCGCAGCACCGCTTCTGTTACCATGCCGGCTGGATTCGTAAAGTTGACGAGCCACGCGTCCGGGCAAAGCCGCTCGATGTCGTGCACAATGTCAATAATAACCGGAATCGTCCGCAGTCCTTTAAACAGACCCCCCGGCCCGTTTGTCTCCTGGCCAATCACGCCATAGGAAAGCGGTATCCGCTCATCCTTCGCCCGTGCTTCAAGCATGCCGACCCGGAACTGGGTGGTGACAAAATCAGCTCCCGGAAGCGCCTCCTCCCGGCTGTAGGAAAGATGTACTGTCATATCAATTCCTGCTTCGGCTGTCATGCGCTGGGCGAGCCTTCCTACGATCTCCAATTTTTCTTTTCCTTCCGGAATATCAACGAGCCACAGTTCCTTCACCGGCAGTTCGCTGTGTCTTTTAATAAATCCCTCCACAAGCTCCGGCGTGTAGCTCGAGCCCCCGCCGATCGTTACAATCTTAATACCTTCCTTCATCGTCCCACTCCTTTTTATGCATATATTTATATAGACCGGGCCGCCTGCGTGTAGACAGACGGCCCCGTAATGTTATTTTTCAAATCCATTATTTTTGTGAACGGCCGTGATCCAGTAGGCACTCTTTTTCGGCATGCGCTCCTTTGTATCAATATTGACGGAAAAATAACCGTAGCGGTTTTTATATGCATTCATCCAGGACCAGTTATCGATAAACGACCAGAGATGATAGCCTTTGGCGTTAGCTCCTTCTTCGATGGCCCGGTGCAGCCATTCGAGATGATCCTGAATAAACTCAATTCGGTAATCATCCTGAATCATCCCATCTTCCATAAATCGGGCTTCATCCTGTACCCCCATGCCGTTTTCAGAAATGAACGACGGAATATTCCCGTAGTTATCCCGGAGATTCATCATGATGTCATAGACCCCTTTCGGATAAATCTCCCATCCGCGGTACGGGTTCATCTTCCGGCCGGGCATTTCGTAGTGGTCGAAAAACCATTCCGGCAGTATCGGAGCACCTGGGTTCGGGAGATTTTCCTTCGCTTTAACCCGGCGAGGCTGATAGTAGTTCACACCCAGCAGGTCGACTTTCCCTTCCTGAATCAGCTCCTTGTCCCCGCTCTCGGTGTGCGGAAGCACCCCGTGCTCCCCGAGCAGGTCAATCAGCTCCTGCGGATACTTCCCGAGCACCGTTGGATCAAGAAAGCTCCGGTTGAAAAATAAATCTGCAATCCGGGAAGCCTTCAGATCTGCCGGATGGCTGCTTCGTGGGTACGAGGGCGTCAGGTTTAAAATGATGCCGATTTCCCCGCCAGCGCGGTCCTTTTCGCGAAAAGCCTTCACCGCAAATACGTGGGAAAGAAGCGTATGATAGCCTACCTGGGCCGCCCGCTTCATGTCGACGACGTTGGGATAGTGAAAGTCATACATGTAGCCGCCCTCCACTGGAACAATCGGCTCATTGTGCGTGAACCATTTTTTTACCCGGTCGCCAAACAGATCAAAGCAGATGCCGGCATAACGGCCAAAGTATTCCGCCGTCTCCCTGTTTTCCCAGCCGCCAATCTTCTGCATCGCCATCGGCATATCAAAATGATATAAACAGACAAATGGCTCCACGTCCTGCGCAATCATTTCGTTGATAACGTTGTTGTAAAAATCAACGGCTTCCGGATTCACTTCTCCCGAGCCGTCTGGTATCAGCCGGGACCAGGAGATCGACAGGCGAAAGGAGTTAAAATTAATGTCCTTCATCCGGGCGATGTCGTCCTTGTACTGATGGTAAAAGTCGGACGTGGTGCCGGGGCCGACCCCGTTAAAAAAACGATTCGGCTCTTCTTCAAACCATTGATCCCAAATATTTTTCCCTTTACCGCCTTCCTTCGCGGCGCCTTCAATCTGAGTGGCGGATGTGGCCGCCCCCCACCAGAATCCTTCTGGAAACGTGAACTGTTCTGCCATAGATGGTACCTCCTAAAATGGTTGGGCCTGAATATGTTTTATAATAAGCAGGAGCCCGGCCCTCTTTTTCTTTTTGCCAGGCTCCTTTTTCATAGTTAACGAGTGCGGTACACTTCCACGATCTCCTCCGCCAGATCTCTGACCGTCATGGAGGTCATCAAATGATCCTGCGAATGAATCAGCATGACATTAACGGAAAAATCTTCGCCGCTTGCTTCTTTCGTGAGCAGGTTAGTCTGATAGGAATGTGCTTTTCCAAGTTCTTCCCCTGCTTCCTTAATCAGTTCTTCTGCACGGTCGAAATTTCCCGCCTTCGCTTCCTGGATCGCTTCCATGGCGTTTGCTTTGCCGTTGCCGGCGTATAATATAATCTGAAACGCCGTTTCTGTTAACGCTTCCATATTCTCCACTCCTATCCTGATTTAACCGCTTTTTTGCTTGTTGTCTGCATTTGTCATTTCTTTTTCTGCCTCTACTTCGTTCCGGAAATACTGACGGTCCAGAATACGCAGGAACGGGAACCAGATGATAAACACCACAGCCAGGTTAAACAGCTGCAGGACTGCCCCCTGCCAGGCGTTCCCAGTAGCCAGAAATCCGCTTAAGAAAATCGGGGTGGTCCACGGAACGATAATTCCTGCCGGCTTTGGCACGAGACCGATCGACATCGTTACATATGTGATGACTGCGATCACGACCGGAGCCACCAGCCACGGAATTAATACCAGTGGGTTCATAATGATCGGCAGACCGAAAATAATCGGTTCGTTAACGTTAAAGAATCCTGGAGGCCCACCGATTTTACCGAGCTGTTTTGCCTGTTTGCTGCGTGCGAGCATGAACAGCCAGAGCACAATCGCAAGGGTCATGCCGGAGCCGCCCATTCCTACAATAAATGTATCAATAAATTGCTTTGTTACAACGTTTGGAAGCTCTTCTCCAGCCTGGAATGCGCTCAGGTTCTGCTCGTTCAGCGCGTACCAGATCGGGTCGAACACGGAGTTAACCAGAATCTGTCCGTGCAGGCCGAAAAACCAGAATACCTGAATCATAAGAACAGCTATGATCGTAGCCGGCAGCCCGCTGCCAAGCGCGGTTAACGGTTCCTGTAACACGGTGTAAATAAAGTTCTGGGCAGACTCAAACGGGGTAAGACTGAACAAAATACGGATAGCGAGAAATACTGATAAGGTCAATGACACTGGGATTAAGGCGCTGAACGATCTGGAGACAGCCTCCGGAACTCCGGCCGGCATTTTGATCGTCAGGTTTTTCTGTACAAAGTAGCGGTACAGCTCGGCTGCGAGAAACGCGGTCAGTATACCGACGAACATGCCTTCCGCCCCGAGAGTGGAAGTAGGTATAACTCCCTCAACGTCTTCGAAGGTCTGCGGTGTTAATATGATAAAACCAGCCAGAGCAACAACCCCGCCGTAGAGTGCTTCCACGCCGTAAGAGGCTGTTAATTTATACCCTATACCAATGATAACAAAAAGTCCCATAATACTTAGCGTGGATGCCGAAGCCGGACCAAGCGCTGCCTGATAGGCTGCATAGGCGTCTTCCCCGATCAACTGGTCAAGAAAAGGAAAATTGGCGAGAACAACTAAAATGGAGCCAAAAATGATTAACGGCAGGGCAATCAAAAACCCGTCGCGCAAGGCCGTCAGATGACGGTTGTTATTTAACTTTTCTGCGATTGGCATTAGAATGTTTTCCAATACCTCCATAAAACGATTCATGTGTCTCCCCCCCTATTTTTGCTCGTTTAACAGCTTCATGGCGTGATCAAGTACAGCTTTTCCGTCTACCCGTCCGTAAGCGACGGAATCAATAATATCAAGCGGAATCCCCTGCTCGTCGGCAACCTTGCCAAATTTTTTCTTCATAAAACGCATCTGCGGGCCGATCAAAAGGACATCCGCCTTTTTGATTTCTTCCGGTGCTTTATCCTGGGCTGCTGCCCATATTTCTGCCTGGACCCCCTGCTCCTCGGCTGCTTCCTTCATTTTTGAAACAAGAAGACTGGTCGACATTCCGGCGGAGCATGCTAATAAAATATTCATTGATATTCCTCCAATTAAAATAAAATGATGTGCGGTTGATATATTCAATATAATAAAATAGCGCTTTCACAGATAGAGAATGTTCTTCCGTTAGGAAGCGGAAATGATTTGCACTTCCTTCCTGCTTCTTTTGTGCTACTTTTATAGTATCCCTAATTGCGCACTGCAGACCACGAAATTTTTCTGCAGCGCTTACATACG
This sequence comes from Marinococcus sp. LNSP9103-4, assembly GCF_056034345.1. Taxonomy (NCBI): domain Bacteria; kingdom Bacillati; phylum Bacillota; class Bacilli; order Caryophanales; family Bacillaceae; genus Marinococcus; species Marinococcus sp. LNSP9103-4. The sequence goes on from NZ_JBQLIA010000007.1 coordinate 27,384, forward strand.
TGTTTACCTTTTAAGGGGGTTAAAGAGACATGACTACAAGGAGCAGCAGCATTTTAAGAGAATTGGTTGCAAGCGGGGTCCCGGTGACTGGAAGCTACCTGGCGTCTTTGCACCAGGTATCGAGCCGGACCGTCCGTGAGGACATCAAAGGGCTTCAGACAACGCTCCAGGCGCACGGGGCAGAAATTGAAGCCATTAAAGGAAAAGGATATCACCTGAAAATAACCGACAACGATAAGTTCCGGACCTATGTGAAGGAATACCTGCAGCCGGCAGCTCCAGATTCCCAGGCTCTCCCCAACCTGCCCGAAGAGCGGATTGCATACCTGATTCAGCGGCTGCTTCTTTCCAGTTCCTTCATCAAGCTGGATGAGCTTGCCGATGAGATGTTTGTAAGCCGGTCCACGGTACAGAATGACCTGAAAAAGGTAAGGGAGATTTTAAAGGAATATAATATTGCTCTCGAACGGACAGCCAATGACGGCCTGCATCTTCAGGGAAGCGAGATGCGCATGCGTTTTTGCATCGCTGAATATATTTTCGACCGGCAGAACGAGCAGCCGCGCCATGATCAGTCGCTGCCTTTTCTCCACCTTTCCGAAGAGGAAAGAAAAAGCATCTGGAGCATTATTTTAGAGCAGATTAAAATGCAGCACATTTCTTTATCCGACATTGCGCTTCACAATTTATTCAACCATATTCTTATTGCCTACCAGCGCATCCAGGACGAGCATTACGTATCGATGTATCACGCAGAATTTGATGAACTGACGCAAAAGCGTGAATATCAGGTAGCCAAAAACATTGTTGAAGAAATCAACCAGACCTGGCAGGTGTCCTTCCCGGCAGAAGAGATTGCCTATATTACGCTTCATCTGCTCGGCACCCGTCTGTTTGACAACGAAGAAGGCACTGCTGAGGCGGTTAAAAACTCCCTGGATACCGATACGTATGACATGGTCGCTTTTCTGCTCGCTCATATTGACAACGAGCTGCATCTGAAGCTCCAGCACGATCAGGAGCTTATCATCGCCCTTGCGCTTCATCTGCAGCCCGCCATAAGCCGGTTCCGTTACAATATGAACGTTCGTAATCCGATGCTTGCCGATATTAAGGCCAACTACCCGCTCGCCTTTGAAGCCGGGGTAGTCGCCGGTATCACTCTCGAAGAGCATTACGATATTCGCATTGATGAAAATGAAATTGGGTATCTGGCTCTCCATATCGGTGCTGCTCTTGAGCGCAGTAAAATGGAAACGACGCCTGCCCGCTGCCTGATCGTCTGCGCCTCCGGACGCGGAAGCGCCCAGCTGCTCTACTACCGGCTTCAGTCAAAGTTCGGAAGACGTCTCCAGATTATGGGAACAACGGAATACTACCGGCTTCGGGATATGGATTTTGACCATATCGACGTTATTATCAGCTCAGTGCCGATTTACGATGATCTGCCGGTCCCTGTCCTGCAGGTAAATACGATTCTGAGCGAAGCCGACATGCGCACCATCGAGGGCTTCATTGCCAAAGAACCCGCCATCCGTACGTATCTACGGGAGTCCCTCGTCTTTTTACACCAGCCGTTTTCCACTACTGGGCAGGTACTCACGTTTTTCGAACGGGAGCTGTCGGCCCGGCGCTTAATCGATGATGGCTTTCTCGATTCTGTCCTCGAACGGGAGCATGTGGCCTCAACTGCCTTCGGCAACCTTGTCGCCATTCCTCATCCGGTCACGCCAAAGACCGAGGAGACCTTCTTGGCCTTCTGCACGCTTGATAAACCTGTCCGCTGGGGTGAGCGGCCTGTGCAGCTTGTCTGCCTGTTAAATGTTAAAAAAGACAGCACCGAAGACCTTCAGGAGATGTATGAGCTGCTCGGCCGGGTGATTGAACAGCCGAAATTAATTCAAAGGCTGTTAAAAGCAGAAACTGCTGAAGGGTTTCTCCAGCTCCTCGCCTCTTCCTGATTTGATGAAGCAGAGAAATGACACTTCTCTGCTTTTTTCCTTTCTGAAAAACGATTTTCGTAAATTATTCACATCCTTTCCTCCCTTCCGAACGTATTCTTTGTTATAAAGGAAGAAGAAGTTTATAATCACGTTCTCGTTCATATAAAAGGAGGAAAAACCTATGCGCCGTTTAATCGCCTGCTTAGCTGCAGGCTTCCTGCTTTCGCCCGCAGTAGCTGAAGCACATACACACCTCGAAAGCTCCGACCCTGAAGACGGAGCCACGGTAGAGGCACCGGAAGACATCACGTTTTATTTTGACGGCCCTATCGAAGACTACAACGGGGTCACGGTCACGGACGCAGAAGGAAATGATATAGATACCGCTGACATTTCCATCGAACCCGAGGATCAATTAAATGTAACAATGGAAGAGCCGCTCGAGGCTGGAGAATATGAAGCCTCCTTTGATATTGTCAGTGAAGACGGCCACATTATGGAGGACAGCTCTTCGTTCACTGTAGAAGAAGCATCCGAAGAAGAGGCGGCTACCTCCGGTGACAACTCCTCTTCTGAAAACAACGCGGAAGGAGCGGAAGAAAACGCCGAAGGCGAAACCGAAAGCGCCATTAATGAAGAAGAAGCCGGCTCCGGATTCGGCATAACCATCGGCCTCATCGGCCTCGGTCTCGTCGCCGCCATCGTTGCACTGTTTCTCTTCCGCCTGAAACGCCGGACATGATTCTTGCAGCAGGCAACGCTCTGCAGTATTTGTTTTTCGCTGTACTCGCCGGTACGCTTTTGCTTCAGCTTATTCCTTCTACGCACCGACCGGCTCTTTCTATTCCGTTTTTCGTTCCGGCAGCAGCTGCAGCCCTGCTGCCTGTCGTTTCCTTCGTCCCCATCGCCCAGCTCACCCGCACGGTAGCTGCGGGCAGGGACATGCCTTTTTTCGGTGCCCTTGAGCGTATATTGTTCCAGTACGAAGTAGGCCAGAGCTGGGTAGTACTGTTTGTGCTGAGCTTTTTTCTGCTCGGGATATTTATTCTTTTCTTTCATTCCACCGGCATGCCTCGTGCTGCTGCTGTGGTCGGGCTCGTTCTTATTATGGGAATGATTGGCGCTCTGGGAGCATCCGGTCACGCTGCCAACGCAATCCCGCTCATCGGCGGAACGCTTCACTTTTTCCATCTGCTTGCCGTGAGTCTGTGGATCGGCACGCTTTTGATGGTCAGCTGGTTTGCCGTTTCCTATAAACAGTGGGCTTCTTTTCTGGAATGGTTCACGCTGATTGCTGTCATGTGTGTCATCATTATCGCCTTTACCGGCGTAATCATGGGACAGCTTTTGACAGACCCTTTTATCGGTTCGTGGGCTCTTCCATACGGCGAAGCGCTCATATGGAAGCATTTGTTTTATATTGTTATTCTCATTTTTGCTCTTTTTAACGGCATATTTATCCGCAAACGTCTGCAGCAGGTCAAGGATTACAATCCGCGGCAGTGGCTTCGGGCAGAAAGCCTGACCGCCATGCTCATCTTTGTGATTACAGCTTTTATGACCGAGCAGGAACCAGGCGGCAGTCTGCATTATGAAAACCCGGCCTTTTTGTTTCACGTGCTCTACCCTGCTTCTATAACGGACAATCCTTCCTTTCAGCTGCAGCTGCATCCCATCACCATTTTAAGCGTGCTGTTATCCATTGGATTTTTATACCTGATGGTGCAGAGCTTTCATCGCGGACGCTCGCCGTTCAGCGTTTTCATTCTCAGCTGTATGTTCGTGCTGAGTGCCTATACCGGTCTCGTATATATTCTGGATTTTGCCTGAGCAGGCATTCTGCCCAAGCGCTCATGGAAGTATTCATGAGTGCTTTTTTATTTGCGCATCAGTTATTTCCGGGTAATAATTGATGCTAATGAAAGGAGCTGTTTTATGTTTCAATTGAACGACGTAAAATACAAAAATATTATTAATACAAAAAAGCTGACCATACCGACAGATACCATCACTGCCGTTACTGGTCCGAGCGGCTCCGGAAAATCAACTCTTCTGCGTCTTCTTAATTATCTGATCACTCCGGCACGCGGCACCGTTTCCTATCAGGGAAAGGCGTTCTCCGAATGGCAGCCCACAGAACTGCGCAGGCAGGTGATGATGCTTCCCCAGCAGCCGGTGCTGTTTGGAGAAACGGTTGCTGAAAACCTTCAGGCCGGAAGACTGTTCAGCGACAGGGAAGAAGCTTCTGAGGAAGAGCTTACCGCAGCAGCACAGCAGTGCATGCTTGATAAAAAACTTAGTGACCCTGCCGAAAATCTGTCCGGCGGAGAACAGCAGCGTCTCTCTCTTGCCCGCCTGCTTCTTGCCGGTCCCGATGTTTACTTACTGGACGAGCCGACGTCAGCGCTCGATGAAGATATGGAATGGAACGTTATGGAGCGATTCCTGGCTGAGGCACGCCGTTCTGCCAAAGGAATTATTTTTATCAGCCATGCGACGGCGATGGCCGATCACTTTGCCGACCACATTATTCAGTCAGATTCATTTGCCCGGGGAGAGGAGTGACACTATGACAGAAAGCACCTCTATTATCGAGCTGTCGTTCTGGCAGATCCTTGCCGCCTACGTGTTTATCGTTCTTCTTCTCGCCATTGTGCGCTGGAGGAAAATCCCACGGGAAAAAGAAATACTCATTTCTTCGCTCCGCATGACGTTTCAGCTGCTGTTAATGGGCTACGTGCTTATGTTTTTATTTGAAAATCCGAGCCCCTGGCTTACGTCGCTGATTGTCCTTTTGATGCTCGGCTTTGCAATCTGGAATATCTTTCAGCGCGTCCGCGGCCCCTTAACCCGGGAAATGAAGCGGGCAATTGCTGTATCGATGAGCATCGGCACCATCCTGAGCCTGCTGTATTTCAACTTCGTAGTCATTCAATTTGCTCCGTGGTTTAACCCCCGCTATTTCATTCCAATTGCAGGCATGATTATCGGCAATTCCATGACTGGCATTACTCTTGGGGTCCAGACGCTGACAGAGCACCTGCACAGCCAGCGCTCACGAGTGGAGGCAGCACTTATGCTCGGAGCAACACCAAACCAGGCCACCCGTAAAATTGTAAATCAATCCTTTGACGCGGCCATTCTCCCAACGATTAATAATATGGTCGGCGCAGGAATTGTATTTCTGCCGGGGATGATGACCGGACAGATTATTTCCGGCGTCAACCCCGTGACAGCGATCGGCTACCAGATCGCTATCCTTCTGGGTATTACCGGGGCTGTCGCTCTCAGCGTTATTTTATTTACCCAGCTCGGCTACAAGACGTATTTTAACGACCGTATGCAGCTGAAGGAGTAGTATAGCGGCTGCTTCAGCTGTACGCCGAAGGCATATATTCTTTTGACTGCTTTTCAGAAAAGCTTCACTTTTTTTCCATTTGCCCGATATGAAGTAAGAGAAGGTATTTGTTTACATATTGAGGGAGTGGATGAACGTGAAGGAAAAATTATTACAGCCGAATCTTCGAAAAAAATTACTCGTATGGTTTTTAGTGATCGGCCTGCTTCCGGCTGCGGCTGTCGCTTTTTTTGTCTTTCAGGAAAGCAGCAGTGTCGTAGTGGCTGAAGAAGAAGAAAAACTGACCATGACTTCTGAAGCCGCAGCAGAGGAGATGGACCGCTGGCTCGTCAAACGGCTTGATGAAATTGTACTCGCTGCAGGAACGCAGGATATGAGCAGCGGTGATACCGATACCCGCCTCAGCCTGATGAATCAGATCATTGACCGCGATGAAACGTTTGAAACGGTCGTATTTACCGGTAAAAGTGGAATCGTAGAGGCGCATACTACTGAAGAAAACATAGGGGAGCTCGATCTCGGCGACAGGGACTACTTTAAGAATGGGATGAACGGGGAGACTACGATCTCCGACGTCCTTAACTCCAATGCCACCGGAAACCGCATTGTGGTTGTGGCTTCACCGGTAACCGCCTCTAATGGGGAGATTGCCGGCGTCATGTCTGCCTCTGTTAATTTTGATGCTTTAATGGAGCGTTATACAGGCAGCGAAAAGGAAAACAGCGCTATGCCTATTCTCGTGGATAATCAAAACGTCATTCAGCTTCATCCGCAGGAAGACCTTATCGGCCAGCCGGTCGGCCAGGCTGATATCAGCGGTGAATGGCAGTCGCTGCTTGCCCAGGATCAGGAGGAAGCATCCTCCACGACAATAGAAAACGGCAATGAACAATTACTCGTATCCGCTGCCCCGGTTCAGGAAGCAGGCTATAAAATTTTCTTTCTGACGCCAATGGAGGAGATCCTCGCAGCCACAAACGCCCTCAAGTGGACAGTGCTTACGATTATCGGCGTGGCAGCTCTGCTCATTATTGGTGCTGCCGTTCTGATCGCCGGCCGTATTACAAAGCCGATCCGTTTAATTACCGATCGGGTGAAGCAGGTAGCCGATGATGATTTAACCGGTGATGATATTGAGCTGAACCAGCGGGATGAAATCGGCCAGCTTGCCATGCATTTTAACCGCATGAGCACGAGGCTGAAGGAGCTGATTGGACAGTTTGATATGAGCTCCCGTCTTCTTCAGGACTCATCAGAACAGCTTTTGTCAAATTCCAGCAAATCCAGCCAGGCCATTACCGAAGTCAATGCCTCCCTGCAGCAGGTAGCCTCAGGCTCGGAGCAGCAGTCTGTAAGTATTAAAGAAAGCGCCGGGGCCATGGAGGAAGTCTCCAAGGGTGTCCAGGAGGTAGCGGGCAGCACGACCTCCATTTCCGAGCATGCGGCCTCGACGACAGAAAAAGCGAACGGCGGCCTCGTTACGGTGAGCGACGCCCTGGAAAAAATGCGCTCCATTCATGCCTCTGTCGAACGTTCCAATGAAGTAAACCAGACGCTGAGTGCCCGCTCCCGGGAAATTGAAAACATTTTAAATGTCATCACTGCCATTTCAGAGCAGACTAACCTGCTTGCCTTAAACGCTGCTATTGAAGCAGCCAGGGCCGGAGAGCACGGCAAAGGGTTTGCTGTCGTCGCTGAAGAGGTACGAAAGCTCGCCGAGCAGTCCCGGGACTCTTCCTCCCAGATTGCTTCGATTATTTCAACGATTCAAACGGAAATCCAGGATTCCGCCGTCTCCATGGAGCAGGTCACCGGCGAGGTTCAGGATGGTCTGCAGATGACCGAGCAGGCAAAGGCGGCTTTTCAGGAAATTTCGGATTATACGAACGAAGTCAGCGTGCGCCTTGAAAGTGTGGCAGCCACTTCGGAGCAAATGGCGGCAAGCTCTCAGGAAATCACCGCTTCCTTTGACGAAATCTCGGCAATTTCTGAACACAATGCCGGTACCTCCCAAAGCGTGGCCTCAGCCTCGGAAACGCAGCTTCAGGCGGTAGAAGAGATCGACGCTCTCGCGGAAGCACTGAATATGATGTCCAAAGAATTAAATACCATCGTTTCCCATTTCCAAACGGAAAACAACTAAACGCTAAAAAGATCCCGGCTCGATGCGAGCGGGGATCTTTTTTTATGAGCTTCCGAAAATCAGCCTTAACGAAACAAAGATGAGACTGATGGCCAGCACGCGCAGAATAATAGCCCCCGGCAGCTTTGCTGCAAGCGCAGAACCAATCTGGCCGCCGACTACAGCCCCAATCGCCAGCCAGAGCACACTCTCCCACTGCACGTGGCCGAACCAGGCATGCGCCGCCGTTCCTACTGCCGCCGAAAGCACCATCAAAAACATCGAGGTCGCCGTCGCAATATGGGGCGGAAAAGCTAGAAGCATCACCATGGTAGGCACCATAACAGAGCCTCCCCCGACACCAAACGACGTTGAAATAACGCCGACAGCCAGCGCAATCGACAGACCAATCCATCGATTGTATGAGTATTCATATGTATGTCCGGTAAGGTCTGTAAACGTCCGGCTTGTCGTCGGCCTGCCGGCGCTCCGCTGTTTGTTTTTCGGACGGAACAGCAAAAACAGGGCCATACAGAACAAAAAGATGCCAAACGCAGTATAAAACGTATCTGTATCAAAAAACTGAGTCAGCCACGCGCCAAAGACTGCGCCCGGCATCATGGCAAGCGCAAAATAGACACCGCTTTTATAATCAATCCTTTTTTGCTTCGAATACGTCCAAGTGCTTGAAATGGCAGTAAACAAAAGAACTGCCATCGAGGTGCCGGCAATATCCGAGGCCGGCATCGGAAAGAACAGTGCAAGTATCGGTACAATAATAAACGCTCCGCCGAGTCCGACCAGCGAACCGCAGGCAGCGGCAAATATGCCTGTGAGCAGCAGTAAAACAGCTTCCATCATTTCCTTGTCCTCTTTTCTTCTATGTAATTCAGCTCCATTTTAGCATGAACAGCCATCAAAAAAAGCCGGCTTATCCAGCCGGCCCGCCCGAGTTTCGTCCTACGTTGTTACCGGGGCATCGTTCACCTGTTTCACAAACTCCCGCATAATGGCAGGCAGATCCGGCCATGCGTGCCCGGAAACCAGGTTTTTGTCCACGTAATCCATTTCATTGATATACTCTGCGCCCATGCTTTCCACTTCCGGCTTGCACGCCTGATAAGCGGTCAATTTTCTTCCTTTTGCCACCTCTGCAATTGGTGTCAGCACAAGGCTTCCATGGCACATAATCGCAATTGGCTTATCCTTTTCAAAGAAATGCTTCACGATTTCAAGAAGGTCCTTGTTCATCCGGATGTGCTCCGGTGCCCTTCCTCCCGGGATAATCAGCGCGTCGTAATCAGAGACGTTTACGTCTTCAAAAGCGATATTCGCTTCGATGCCATACCCCGGCTTTTCCGTATACGTTTCCCAGTCCTCAAAGTCGTGAATTACCGTATGCAGCTTTTTGACACTGGCTGCTGCCAGATCCACATGAAATCCTTCCTCCATGCACCGAAAATACGGGTAATACACCTCCAGCGCTTCCACGGCATCACCGGCCACGATCAATACTCTTTTCGCACTCATCGTACACGCTCCTTTTTTGATTGATGGAAAGCTTACTTTTATTTTATACCCCTTTTGATGTAATAGAAATATGTTTTCTGAAACAAATAAAACGGGTACGGAAATTTAGCTTTGTTCCATAGAAGGGGGATACCATATGCTGCCCGGTCTTTTGCTCGGTCTCACAGTTATTTTTGTACTGATTAATCTGTATTATTTTTTCACAAACAAAACATATAAACAGACAAAGTTCAGTCCGGCTATGTTTTACAAGCTGTTTGTGGTCATGTTGAGCCTAACGTTTGCCTTTGCTTTGCTGTACTACTTTCTTTCTTTTTATGAAACTGTCTTTAAGATCAATGATCCTACCGACACTACCGCTGAATCCAATTTCCTAAACTGTCTGTATTTCAGCGGCGTCACTATTTTATCTGTCGGCTACGGTGACTTTGTCCCTGTCGGTACCGCCAGAGTATTTGCTCTGTTGGAAGCAGCTCTGGGGCTTCTTCTCCCCACCGCCTATTTCATGAAAGCGCTCGGTTCCTCGCAAAACGAAGGATAATCATGGTAAATACCGGCCGCAGCTTTCTCTTTTCTGCAGCTCGGTGGCCACAAGCACCGTTTTGGGAACCGTTCTCCGTCCATCGAGCCTTTCAAGCAGAAGATCCACCGCCGTCTCCCCCATCACCTCTGTGTAAACCTTCACGGACGTAAGCGGCGGATAAACAAATTTCGCCACGCTGACGTCATTGACGCTGGCCACACTGATGTCTTCCGGTACTCTGATCTGCGCTTCATGGAGCGCACGCAGGCATCCTACTGCCATCGTGTCATTGGCCACAAACAGAGCTGTCGGTCTCGTTTCTGCGGCCTCAGCGGCCAGTTCGTTTTTTGTTAAATCATAACCATCCTGAACCGTGAAGCGGCCCGTTCGCATCCAGGGCGCCGTATGGCGGTCTTTTTCGGTCATCAGCCGGCGGAAGGTCTCTTCCCTTGGCTCCGGAATCATTGCGGTTTCTGACGGGTAGGACTCCCGCCCGCCCAGATAGCCGATACGGCTATGACCAAGCTCCCGGAGATACGAAAGAACTTTTTCCGTCACACGCTGAAAATCGGCAATAACGGAGTCGAATGTCTCTTCATCCGGAGTCGAATCCACAAAGACGAGCTGCGTGCTCACATGCTGCAGGCGTGCCGCCTGCGCCGGGCTGAATTTGCCTACAGCAATGACCGGCTCGCTTTCGGCCGCTTCCTGGTCCAGGAATTCTTCAAGCAGCAGGCGCCGTGCCCGGATACCCAGCTCATCGCAGCGCTTTTCAATGCCCAGGCGGATCGACAGGTAATACAGGTCTTCAAGCTCTTCCTGTTCGGTGTACCAGTAAACGATAGTAAGGGACTGAACGGCCTGTTTGCGTTTTGCGTGCTTTGTGTAGTTCAGCGCTTCGGCGGTCTGGAAAATACGCTGCTTCGTGCTTTCCGCTACAGAGAGCGTGTCATCATAATTCAGCACCCGGGAAACGGTCGCTATCGACACGCCGGCTTCTTTTGCGATATCCTTTATCGTTGCCATGTCATCAGCTTCCTTTTATTTTTCTTTGAGCTCTAAGGGCAGAGCATATAAAAACTGAAGAAATCCTCGGCGTCCGGCGGCATCCTGCTTGAAAACGCCTGCGTGATGCAGCACCTCCATAAATTTTTTGCCGACGCCCTGTTCGACCTCCTGCCGTACTTCAGCCTTCGGCCGTCCCTCCAGCTTACCGCGAAGCTCTTCAGCCCACATCTCGTGCTGCCGGGGCACAGTCTCCCCAAGTCCTGCAGCAAACTCAGCGATCTGATCGAGCTCACCGAGAAGTCTTGCCGGAAGAACAGCCAATCCCATGACTTCGATCAGTCCGATGTTTTCTTTTTTGATATGATGCACTTCCTCGTGTGGATGAAACAGGCCGTACGGATGCTGATTGGTCTTCCGGTTGTTGCGCAGCACTATATCCATTTCCCAGGCCGTACCGTTTTTCCTTGCAATCGGTGTTACCGTATTGTGCGGTTCTAAACCGGAGTAAGCTTCTATCTCAAGCTCCGTATCATTATAATCCTGCCACGTTTTCCTTACAGCTTCCGCAGCCTCAATCACGCCTGTCTGCTCCTCCGAGCGAAGCCGCAGGACGCTCATCGGCCAGTGAACAATTTCCACAGTTAAACCCGGATAATCCGGCACGTCAAAAACAGTTTCCGGCTCTGCCTTTTCCAGAGCAAAGGTGTACCTTCCGCCCTGGTAGTGATCATGGGATAAAATCGATCCGCCCACTACCGGAAGATCGGCGTTTGAGCCCATGAAATAATGCGGAAACTGCTCTACAAATCCAAGCAGGCGGGTAAAGGTTTCCCGGTTAATTTTCATATCCCGGTGGTATTCGCTGAGAAGAATGGAATGCTCCGGGTAATAAATATACGGGGAATACTGCAGATACCACATCTCCCCTTCAAGCTCTGTCCGGACCAACCGGTGGTTCGACCGGGCCGGATGGCCGAGCCGCCCCGGGTATCCTTCATTTTCTTTACACAGCACGCATTTCGGGTACGACACCGGCGCACTCTTCTGCTTTTCCGCTTCAATATCACGCGGATCTTTTTCCGGCTTGGACAAATTGATCGTAATATCGACCGTCCCATAGGAGGATGCATACGGGAAATGAACGTTTTTGGCTACCCGGTCCATCTGAATGTAGTTGGAGGACCGGCTCAGCCAGTAAAAATAATCGGTTGCTTCGACCGGGTCCCGGCGGTACTTTTCTTCAAAGGTCCGCTGAATGTCAGAAGGCCGGGGAAGAAAAATATTCATGATGTCTGCTTTGGCCTGCTCCCGCCTGTCGAGCAAATCCTCCACGATCCCTGCCTCCACCATGTAGGAGGTGAGCTGCCCGAGCAGTTCCTCAAACGGCTTTGGCCCGCCAGCTGCATTTTCATCAATCGCTTCGAGGTGAAGCTCCCGCAGCAGCTGATTACGTGCATACACCTTATCCTCTGCATGAATTAATTTATGTTCTTCTGCCCAGTCGACGAGCGACATGACAGCTGAATCCACCTCCATGGCCATAGAACCTCTCCTTTCGCTTACTTCTGCCCGGCCCGTGCCAGCTCCCGGGCTCCCCCGCCGGCGGTAGCTTTGTAGAACGAAGGCTTGAAGCCTGTCTCTTTTTCATAGGCTGCTGCAACCCTTTTCTCCGCCTCTCCGGCCTGACCATGCTCTACAAAAGCGATCGCACAGCCGCCAAATCCCGCTCCGGTCATCCGGGCGCCAATCACGCCGGGCTGCTTCTGGGCTGCTTCGGCCAGCGTGTCGAGCTCGGGGCCGGTTACCTCATAATCCTCCTTTAACGAGCGGTGTGACTCATTGAGCAGCCGGCCAAACGCTTCATAATTCTCCGCCTTCAGCATGGCTGGTGCCTGCTTCGTGCGGTCGTGCTCGTAAATAACGTGCCGGGCTCTTTTTCGGACTGTTTCATTTTTGACCTCCCGGCTGAGCTGGTTCCAATCCTCCACCGATAGCTCACAAAGGCTCGTAATATTCCGGTGCTGCTGCATTTCTGCCAATGCTTCTTCACATTCGGCCCGCCGCTCATTATACGCTGAATCTGCAAGCTCTCTGGACTTATTCGTGTTCATAATCAAAATAGTATATTTATCTGTCGGAAGCGGAGCGTATTCATATTCGAGCGTTCCACAGTCAAGCAGCATGGCGTGCCCGTCTTTGCCAAATCCGATCGCAAACTGATCCATAATACCGGTCTGAACGCCGATATACTCGTTTTCCACCCGCTGGGCGTACTGCACAAGGGTTTTTATGGGGAGCCCCCAGCCTTCCCATTCATTCAGCAGTACGGCTGTAACCAGCTCAATCGACGCTGACGAGGACAGGCCGGCCCCATTTGGGATATTGCCGGAAAAATAAATATCATAGCCGGTTTCACATTGATAGCCCTCCGCTGCCAAAATGGCAAATACCCCTTTCGGGTAGTTTGCCCAGCCGTCTTTCTCCTGTAATGAAAGCTCATCCAATGAGAGCGTTATCATTCCATCGTCTAAAAAATTGCCGCTCAACAGCCTCAGCTTTCGGTCACTCCGGCCGGCCGCTGCTGCATATGTGCCGTTTGTAATTGCACACGGGAACACAAATCCCCCGTTATAATCGGTATGCTCGCCAATGACATTGATACGGCCGGGAGCAAAAAACAGCCGTTCCGCCCGGCAGGAAAACTGTTGTTCAAATTCTTTCAATACCGCTGCATCCATGAAATAGCCTCCTTCATTCTTTTTATCAGTATAACGGAAAGCTAAGCTGAAATAAATATTTTACTAAAATTTTTACTTTAAAGTTTTAGATTTTAGCAGCTTCAATGGGGGTAATAGTACTTTTAGCAGGAAGGAGGCGGCCCGGGTGTTTTTTAATAAGTTGTTTGAACGTCTGGTTAATGTGAATACAGCGGTTATTTTTATGATTACTGCCCTTGTGATTGGGGGAAGTTCCTTTGCGATCTATTACATAGAGCCTGAAGAATTCGGCAGCCCGTTCAACGGCTTCTGGTGGGTCATGACTTCTGTCACCACTGTCGGGTTCGGGGATTACGTGCCGGAGACGGTGCCCGGAAAGCTGTACGGCATTTTTTTGTACCTGATCGGCATCGGCCTGATTTCTATTGTAATCAGCAAGATTATTGATTTTATATATGTGTACAACCGCAGAAAGGAGCGGGGAAAATTGGATTACAACGGCAAAAATCATATCGTCATTGCTGATTGGAGCAAGCATGCGAAAATCGCGATCCAGGAAATTTTAAACACGGAAAAAAATATTGAAATCGTACTTATCGATCAGTATGAAGAAACACCGTATCATCATGACCGCCTGTTTTACGTCCGCGGCAATCCGGCCGAAAAAGAAGTACTCGAGCAGGCAAATATCAGTGAAGCCCGGGCAGTATTTATTTTCCCCAATGAAATCACCATCAGCGGGGAATATATCCACGACCCTTCCTACATCGACGGAAAATCATTATTAATTGCCACCAATATCCAGCGTCACTTTAAAGACATTTATACCATCGTAGAGGTGAAGGAGCGAAATAATATTCATAACTTCACCCATGTGGACGTGGATGAATTTATCGTCAGCTCAGAAATGATCTCACAGCTGGCCGTTCGTTCCGCCTTCAGCCGGGGCACCTCAAGGATCGTGTCTCAGTTGCTATCCAAGAGACACGGAGAGGATTTGTATGAAATACCTAAACGCCCCTCCTGGGGGACGTACCGGGAAGCTTATATGGATTTGCTGGAGGAGGGGGCGACCCTTGTATCTGACCACGATGATTTAAATATTAACCATAAGCTCGACGAACGTATTCCGGAGGACGCACAGCTTTTCGTTATCTGCCACGAAGATACGTACGATAAAATCAGCCGGAAGCAGGCCAAATAAATTTCTTCTGCACTGTTTAACTGGAAATTATCCCCTTATCATTCTTCGACTGCGTTATAATAGCCGGGTAAACAACTAAATGAAAAGGTGTGACGCATATGAGCTTTAACTGGGGCATCATCGGCACCGGCAATATCGCCGGAAAATTTGCAGAAGCATTAAACGATGAGCATGGCGGTATTCATTCCGTCTGCTCCCGAACCATGGATAAAGCTGAAAGCTTTGCAGGTGATTTTAACACCGGGCACCCGTTTGATTCGCTGGAGACATTCCTTGAGGACGAAGCGCTTGATATCGTCTATATCGCCACTCCCCACACGAATCACTATGAGATTGCCAGACAGTGCCTCGAAAACGGGAAGCACGTGTTTTGCGAGAAGGCCATTACCGTTAACAAGCAGCAGCTCGATGAACTGGCTGCGCTTGCTTCCGACCGGGGCCTGGTGCTGCTTGAAGCGATGACGCTGTATTATCATCCGCTCCACCGGAAGCTGCAGCAAATGATCGCAGACGGGGTAATCGGCAGCGTGCGCTCTATTAACGTCACGTTTGGCACTATTAAAGAGTATGACACCACCAACCGCTTCTTTAACCCGGACCTTGCCGGGGGCGCGATGCTTGATATCGGCGTTTACGCCCTGTCGTTTGCCCGTTTTTTCCTGCAGGAGCAGCCACAGGAGGTAACAGCCATTGGCGAAATGGCCGGGAGCGGTGTCGATGACCAGTCGGGCATCGTTTTAAAAAACAGCCGGGGCCAGATCGCGACAGTCCAGCTTTCCTTCAGCTCCAGGCTCCCCAAAAGAGGGATTATTGCCGGTGATAAAGGCTCAATTACTGTCGACAACTTTCCCCGGGCCGACGAAGCAGTCATCGAGTATACAAGCGGAGAAAGCGAGCGCGTTACTCAGGGCGAGACGTCAAAAGCCCTGCATTATGAAATCCGGGAAATGGAACGGTCCGTCTCCAGCCGGGACTATGGCTCCATCCTGCAGTACTCCTCTGATGTGATGGCACTCATGGATGAATCCCGGCGGCAGTGGAATTTCCGCTATCCATTCGAATAGCCGGGATTTCCCGGGAAATACAGGCAAAGCCTTTATTCCGCGCGGAATAAAGGCTTTTTTTACTTAACGGGACTGCAGCAGGACATTGTTAATGGCCTCTGCCACTCCGTTTTCATTGTTTGTCAACGTAATAATATCAGCGGCTGCCTTGATTTCCGGAATGGCATTTCCCATCGCCACCCCGCACCCTGCTGCCTCTATCATAGATAAATCGTTGCCGTTATCCCCGATGCACATCACTTCCTCCCGGGCGATACCGAGCCGGACTGCCAGATCCATCACTGCGTTGCCCTTACTTGCTTTTGGATGAAGAAATTCCAGGAAATGCGGCGTACTGCGCATAATTTCATTTCTCGCTTTAATTTTCTCCGGCAGTAAAAGCTCTGTTTGGTCAATGTCTTCTTTATCGCCGACAAACATCACCTTCGGCAGAGCCACAGACGGCCCGACCTCTTCAAGTGTGCGCACGCGCAAAGGTATACTATTCAGATAAGCGTCAAGCACCGTGTATTTATCAATATCCTTTTGCGGCGTGTAAATATGCTTTTCACTAAAGTACTGCATAGCTATGGGGAGCTCCCGGCTCAGATGCTCAAGCTCCATAACGTCTTCATACAGCATATCGAGCTGGCTGACGACCCGGCTTGCGAATGTCTCCTGGACAAGCGCGCCGTTAAATACAGCAATATAGTCCCCCTCCTCCCGAAGTGACAGCTGATCAACATAACGCTGAACACCCGGGAGCGGCCGACCGGTACAAAGTACGATTTTGATGCCGGCTGCTTTCGCTTCCCGGACCGCCTGAATAACCTCCGGCGTCAGTGCGTGCTGATCATTCAGCATGGTCCCATCCATATCTACGGCTATTAGTTTGTACATACCGATCCTCCTGCTGTATTTAAATATGCCCTGCCGGTCCCCACAGGAAATGCTCCTCCATATAGGCGAGCAGTTCTTTCTTCCGGTGCTGAAGAGCTCTGCACACCTGCTGGCCCACTGGCACCTGCAGCACCTTTTTCCCACACTGGCTGCATACATCTTTCTCAGGAAACGTATGAAGTACATTTAACGGAAATAACGGCTTTCCGTCGGCTATCAAAAATTGAAAGCGCTGGCCGTGGATCGAGAATAAAACAGTATATCCCTCGAACTCTGCTGCCTTGTGGACAATCACATTTTCTACTTCGGTCATAGCTGTGTTTTTCCGCACCCCGGGCCCCCTTTTTTATTAAACGTAATAAAATTTCTGTTTTTTTACAGAAAAATATCCGGTCATGCTTTCAGTATAACTTTTTGCATAAAATCACGCCCGTCTCTTTTAAAAAATCGTTCCCCGGGGAATGAACAGTAAGGAGTCCAAACATCCAAGGAGGCTATACAATGGCATCAGTACAAAACCGGGCTTTTCGGCTTCGGGAGCCGAGAAGCATAGAAAATCTGGAGATGACAGAAGAAGCCATGCCGCAGGTGCAGCGGGGAGAGGTGCTTGTCCGGGTGAAAGCTACTTCCTTAAACTACCGTGACCTCGCGATGATCGAAGGCAACTATCCGGGCGAGCTGCGGGAAAATCTCGTGCAGCTGTCGGACGGCGCCGGGGAAATTGTTGAAGCAGGCGAAGACGTGCGCCGCTTCCGCGTCGGAGACCGGGTCGCCGGAAACTTCACACGGGAATGGTTCGGCGGAAAGCGCCCTTCCTATATGGAGCCGTATGGCACACACAGTAACGGCTGGCTGACGGATTATAAAGTCATCAATCCGGAGGAGCTTGTGCGCCTGCCTGATCATCTTACGTACGAGCAGGGAGCCACGCTTCCATGCGCCGCTGTCACTGCCTGGAACGCTCTTCACGGTCCTTCTCCAACCGGTCCCGGAGATACTGTTCTGACGCTTGGCACCGGTGGCGTTTCCGTGTTCGCCGTACAGCTGGCAAAAATTCTGGGACTTCGCGTTATTTCCACCACCTCGAGCAGCTGGAAAGAGGAAAAGCTCGAGGAGCTCGGCTCTAACAACATCATCAACTACAATGACACCCCGGACTGGGGCAAGCGTGCAGAAGAGCTTTCCAACGGCGGGGTAAACCGTGTCGTCGAAGTGGTTGGTCCTGCTTCATTTCATCAATCCATTGAAGCAGTCGCCCCTGGCGAAGAAGTAGCTTTAATCGGCGTGCTCACAAGAACCGGGGACAAAATCGATTACTACGATCTGTTCGGAAAAGCTTCCACAAGAACAATTGGTGTCGGCAGCCGGGACATGTTTGAATCCATGAACCGCGCCATCGCTGCCCATCAGCTGACGCCGGTCATTGATACGGTCTATCCATTTGAACAGGCCCAGGAGGCCTACCGCCATATGAAGAGCCAAAACTTTTTCGGCAAAATTGTGATTTCCCACGACCAGTAATAAAACAAGCGGAGCGCGTAACATGCGCGCTCCGCTTAATTTTTCCCAACCCATTCGAAGCAGTAAGGAGAGGATCATGTTGACGGACGTCACCGCCGCTTCCCCGTTTACATTACATAATAAAAATGTGACATTTAAAAACCGCTTCGTTAAATCAGCCATGAGCGAAGGACTCGCTACAAGAGCCCACCTGCCGGGCGCTGACATTTTCCGGCTGTACCACACCTGGGCCAAAGGAGGCGCGGGGTTACTCCTTACCGGGAACGTGATGATCAATCAGCAGGCGCTTGGGGAGCCGGGAAACGTCGTGCTTGAGAGCGAAAAGCAGCTTGGCCTGTTCCGCGCCTGGGCCAGTGCCGGCACATATAATGACACCCATTTATGGATGCAGATCAACCACCCGGGCAAACAGGTGCCAAAAGGTGTTGCCCGTGAAGTTGTAGCCCCTTCGGCTTTACCATTTGAATCAGGGATCCAGCGCTTCTTTCCCGAAGCCCGGGCTTTAACCCATCCAGAGATAGAAACAATCATCCGGCAGTTTGCCCATACCGCCTCTCTGGCCAAACGTGCCGGCTTTACCGGCGTTCAGATTCACGCCGCCCATGGCTACTTGATCAGCCAGTTTCTCTCGCCCCGCCATAATCAGCGTGCCGACGAATGGGGAGGTTCGATTAAAAACCGTTTCCGCTTTTTGCGTAAAATTTTTAACGCTGTCCGCCAGGCCACGGGACCTGAGTTTCCTGTTGGAGTAAAAATTAACAGTGCGGACTTTATGAAAGCCGGCTTCTCGGAGGAGGAGTCCCAGTATGTAATTAAAGAGCTCGAACACCTTGGAGTGGATATGATTGAAATTTCCGGAGGCACTTACGAACGTCCGGAGTTATTCGGAAAAAATGCGTCTGCCTCTACGCTTCGGCGTGAAGCTTATTTCCTCGAATATGCCGAAAGCCTGAAGCAGACCACAGAGGTTCCGGTAATTTTAACCGGAGGCTTCCGCACCCGGCCGGCGATGGACAGCGCGCTCCAGTCAGGAGCAGCCGATTTCATCGGTCTGGCAAGGCCAATGGCTGCGTGCCCGGACTATCCAACCAGGCTTCTTTCAAAAGCTCCTGTCCCACGGATTGCTCCTGTCAAAACCGGCCTGCCGTTTATTGATAACCTCGGGATTATGGAGCTTGCGTGGTATAACCAGCAGCTTGCCCGGCTGAGTAAAGGCCGGAACACCGCCCCTGGCTTTCCTCCCATTTTATCTTTAGGGCTTCTTCTGATGAAAAATGGCTTAAATGTTATCCGGCAGCGCAGGGTATAAGCTTTACAGCGCCTTTATCAGCCCGCCGTCCACGAGCAGTGTCTGGCCGGTCACGTAGGTATTGGCGAAGGAGCCGTAAAAAACGACCTGCGCCGCAAACTCCTCCGGCTGCCCGTATCGGCCGAGCGGGATCGATGCTTCCGACTCCCTGCGCACCTCCTCCGCGCTCTTATTCATCTGTCCGGCTTTTTTTTCATCAATCTCTGCCACACGGTCTGTAGCTATTTTTCCAGGACCCAGGGAATTAATGAGAATGCCGTGCGGGGCGAGCTCCTGGGAAAGACTTTTGGCAAGACCCATCAGGCCGGCCCGGAATGTATTCGATAAAATTAAATTATCCAGCGTCTGTTTCATCGAAGAAGACGTAATGTTGACAATCCGTCCGCCACCGCTCTCCTTCATTGACGGCAGCACTGCACGTGTTGCACGTACGAAGCTCATCAGGTTTAAGTCAAACGCCTTCCGCCAGTCATCGTCATCAAAGTCATCAAACGTGCCCGCAGGAGGACCGCCGGCGTTATTAACGAGCACATCGACCGGACCGAATGCTTCCACGATGTATTCCACAAGCGCTTTAATTTGTGCCTCTTTCGTAATGTCGCATACATAATAGCCAACCCGGCCGCGCCCGCTTAGAGACTGAAGCTCTTTTTCCGCCTCTTTCAGGCTCTCCTCCGAGCGGCCCGTAATCATGATATCAGCGCCTTCTTTTGCAAATGCGGCAGCCGTTGCTTTTCCAAGCCCCCGGCTTGATGCCAGTACAAGTACCGTTTTCCCTGCAAGCTGCAGATCCATATTTTTCTCCCCTTCTTGCTGCGGCCCGGATGCATTCATACCGGCGGCTGCAGCTGTTTCGTTTCTTCCTTTAGTTCTTCGGTGTCAAATTCGTCCTCTACCCTTCGTTTAAGTATATAGCCGAGCACAGCTATCACTACCGCAATCACTCCAAGGATAATCATTTTCATCGGCTCAAAAGAAAGAATACTCGAGCCAAAAAAGCCAAGCAGGACAGCCCTTGGTATAGTACCGACCAGGGTTGCACCCAGATACTGCCGCCAGCCTACGTCCAGACGGGCGCTGAGGGACGTTAATAAATCATAATGAAGCACCGGGATGAGCCGGAGCATTAATAAAAATTTGAAGCCGTGCTCCTCTAGCTCTTCCTTGATTTTATCAAGTTCTTCCATGTTTTTATCATCTAAATTTAAATCTCCCGCCTTGCGTCTTTTCGTAAAAAAAGAAATGGACGCGCCCAGAACGGCTCCAAGAAAAATCAGGAGCGCTCCCAGCCAGTGTCCGAAAAAGAAGCCGACAGCCACAGCGAATACTGGTAAAGGAACAAGCAGATACGGTCGGGCGGCAAATAGCAGAAGCACCACCACGGGGCCTAAAAAACCGATGCCTTCCATCCACCCTTTCACATCCTCAGGGTCGAGATGAAGATAAAAACGCGAAAGCAGCAGAATCAAAATAGCGGCACTCACCGTAAATGTCATCCGCAGAGCGTAGTGTTTTAATTTTGTTTTCATGACGCCTTCCTCCTCAATATCTATCTTTATTATAACGGAGAAGCGGCTTCATACGCCTTATTTTCCCAAAAAATATGCTTGTAGAACCGGTCTCTTTTTATGAGAACGGGCAAAAAACTTTCCATCTCTTCTTTTTTTAGGTAAGCTGAAGCAGGTTTAAGCTTTTTCATTTATTTATATTTTCGCTTAGAAAGGCGGCTTACATATATGAACCAATTAACCGGCTTCAGACGGGCCCGTTTTGTTGTCCTGCTCGGAGCACTTGCAGCACTGATTCCTTTGACTATTGATATGTACCTTCCCGCCCTTCCTGATATTACTGCTTCCTACGAAACCAGTGCCTCTATCGTACAGCTGAGTTTAACGGCCTGTCTGCTCGGGCTCGGCGTTGGCCAGCTTGTCGCCGGGGCCCTCAGTGACGTGTATGGCCGGCGCCGGCCGCTGATTGTCGCACTTATCGTTTATATTGCTGCGTCAGCTGCCTGTATTTTTGCGCCGAATATTTTCATCCTGATCGCCGGGCGTTTTATACAGGGCTTTGCTGCGTCAGCCGGACTCGTTATTTCCCGGGCAATCGTCCGGGACGTCAGCAGCGGGGCCGAACTCACGAAGCTGTTTGCCCTGTTGATGCTCGTTAACAACCTTGTGCCGCTGCTCGCCCCTTCTATCGGGAGCGGGGTTCTCCTTTTCACCAGCTGGCCCGGAATCTTTTTAACGCTTTCTATACTAGGTACCATCCTGCTGCTGATTACGGCTTTCCGTTTAGGCGAGACCCTTCCTGCAGACGACCGGGTGCCGAGCAATCTCGGAGCTACCTTCAGCAATTTTCTATCCCTTCTTAAAGACAGGCAGTTTTCGGGATACGCTCTGTCCCAGGGCTTTATGATCGGTGGTATTTTTGCCTACGTGGCCGGCACCCCGTTTATTTATCAAAATATATACGGCGTGTCCCCTCAGGTGTTTAGTATTCTGTTTGGGTTAAACGGACTCGGCCTTCTGCTGGGAACATTTATGGTCGGCCGCTTTGCCTCAGTTATTCCTGAAAAAATATTTCTTGAATCCGGACTTGTGATGGCGTTTGTCGCCGGTCTTGCTCTGCTTGTGGTCGTTATTTTTGAAGGCCCGCTCTGGGGCATTGTACTGCCTATTCTGTTTTTTGTTACCTCTATCGGCTTTGTCGCTACTTCGTCGTTTTCCCTTGCGATGGAAACCCAGAGTCATATCGCCGGCAGCGCCTCAGCGCTTTTAGGTCTTCTGCCCTTTGTACTCGGCGCCGTAACGGCTCCTATGGTTGGCATTGCGGGCGAAGAGACAGCCGTTCCCATGGGACTCACCATCTTTTTGATGAGTGCGTTAGCTCTCGCAACATACGTATTCATGGCTAAACGAGGCAGACCGACGGAAAAGCCGGCTTGATAATCTAAAAGAATCACGACTTTGGATGTGAAAAAATAGAGGGCATGGTTATGAATTTTTTCAAATGCTGCAGTATAAGTCTGTCAGCCCCTGGGTACATGCTCTCTCTTTTTTTCATTGTTTACAAGCAGTAACTCCTGCTTATTGGCAAAAGATCAAAATTTTCTTACATTTTAAATAGTTCTTTTATACATATCAGGGGGGATTGCATGAACAATTCATATTTACGATGGGGGATTGCCGCCGGCGCTTCTGCCGCTGCTTTCGTACTGCCCGCAGCCAGTGCCGGGGCAGCAGAGGGGGAAACGGAGGTCACAGTCATCCATGCCAATGACATCCATTCATCCATTGAGGATATGGGAAAGCTTGCTGGCTACATTGATGAGAAAAAAGCAGAATCAGATCACGTCGTGTTTGTCAGCCCCGGAGACATTTTCAGCGGTGACCCTGTAGTTGATCTGCAGGACGGCGCTCCGATGGTCGACTTAATGAACGATGTCGGACTTGAAACGATGACGATCGGCAATCACGAATTCGATTACGGCCAGGAAGTCTTCGCTCAGAATGAATCAAACAGTGATTTCACCTGGATCAGTGCCAATACATCCATTGAAGACAGCTCGATTCCTATTGAAGAACCCGCAGCCTATGATGAAATTAACGTTAACGGCATCGATATCGCTCTTCTTGGACTGACTCAGGCACCACCTGCCACAGCACCTGACGGCATCGAGGGCCTCGGCTTTGACAATGATTATGCAGGGGTGGCAGAGACATACGAAGGTCTTGGAGAAGATGCAGACCTTTTTCTTGCCCTCACCCACATAGGCTACAGCGAGGATGAGCAGCTCGCAGAGGACGTGGACTTTTTTGACGCCATTATTGGCGGCCATACGCATACCGTCCTTGAAGAGCCAGCCGTTGTGAATGGCACGCCTATTGCCCAGGCAGGCTCCAGCCTCGACTTTATCGGAGAAATGACCTTTACCATTGATGATGAAACCGGAGAAGTAACAAATACTGAAGGGCAGTTGCACGACATTGAAAGCATAGAAGCGGTGAATGAAGATGTTCAGGCGAAGGCGGATGATTATATAGCAGAAGCAGATGAACTGCTCGGAGAAGTCATTGGGGAAACAAATACTGGCCTGTCGCGAGACAGCCGCTATGAGGAAGACGCTCCGCTTGGTAACTTCTGGACTGATTCCATGCGCTACACAACAGATACAGACGTTGCCGTTTATAATAACGGAGGCCTGCGGGCTGGCATCGATCCTGGAGATATTACTGCAAGAGATATTTACTCCATTGAACCATTTGGAAATAATATCGTTGAAATGAATATGACCGGGGAAGCTCTTGAGAATGTAATTGAGCAGTCCTACAACCGCAGTGAGCAGGTGGACCTGCAGACCTCCGGACTGAACTATACCATTTATACGACCGAAGACGGTGCATTTAACGGAGCCGAGCTCACTATTGACGGAGAACCGGTCGAAAGCACGGAAACCTACTCGGTCGCGCTGCCAAACTTCCTCGCGGACGGCGGGGACGGCTATAATTTCGAAGGGGAAATTATCCAGCCTGATGCCGGACTTGTGACCAACAGCATGATCACCTATGCTGAATTCTTAATGGAAACAGAAGGTGCCGTGGATTATGAAACAGAGGGGCGGATCAGCCTTGAAGTCGGGGAACCGGCCGCTGAAGAACCGGAAGCTCCCGTTGAGAATGTCACAAAAGAATGTATTATCGATGAAGTGCATGAACTGGTGCCAAACGGCAATCCAAACAAAAATGACTCCGGCTTTAACCGCGGTCAGCTGATTTCTGTACTTCAAAAGTATAAAAACGGCAAAGATGTAGAAGTTCCTGCTGCAGCAGAGCCGGCAAAGGAATGCATCGATCAGGCTCAAGCAGAGTAATAATGTAACATCCTTCAGGACTGGGGAAGCCCAGTCCTGATTTTTTACTGCATACTGTTTTTAAAGGAAGATAATTCATATTAAATATATTTTAATTTTGGGGGTGATATTTATGATTCAAAGACTGCATTCTCTAGGTGTTTCGCTGATTATTATCAGCCTCGTGCTTTATGGATATTTATTTATGCAGCACGGAGATGGTTATATTTTTGCTCTCCCGATATTTATCAGTGGCTCGCTGCTGCTTTTATTCACTTCCAGTAAAAAGAACAAAGAAAGAAGCTTACTTTGCCGCATTCAACTGCATAAATATCAGGCCGTTGGCCGGGACCCGGATATCAATTCCAAATTTATTTATAAGTGCATGCGGTGCGGGCGTCGCAAAAGTGTTTTTCGGGCAATTTAAAGCCTGCACCGCTTTGCGATACAGGCTAATTTACTTAAATAACACCAAAGATATTTAAGAATACGCGAATAGCTAAAAAGCAAACCATTAACATTACTAAACCATAAATAATATTTTGTGGTTTATTATTAGCTAATTCACCTAAATATCTGCGTTTATTACACAAAACCCATATAGAACCAACAATAGCTGGAAGCAATAACCCATTCAAAGCTTGAGCTGTCATAATCAGTTGGATAGGTGTCTCTCCAAAAGCATAAACGATCAAAATCGGTGTAACACCTGCGATTAACATCATAAGCCGATTTGCAATAGCTTTAGGTTCTTCTGAATGACCCAATGCCTGCCCAAGAAGCGCCGGCTGTACAGAAATATTAAATAACCCTGAAGAAAAACCAGCTGCCCAGAGTCCAACTGCAAATAATACACCCGCATATTGACCAAGCAGGGGCGTTAACTGATAAGCCATGTCTCCAGCACCTTCAATTACAGCACCTGTTCCGTATATTACTCCTCCGGCACAAATTAATATAGAAATAGCTACTATTGCAGTTATTGCTACATTTGTACGAAGATCGAAATAAGAAAGAGCCATCTGCTTCGCCCGGGGCGTTCTAAAATCATTTTCATATTTTTTCTTGATAAAAGCTGAAAGCCCTAAAGCAGTATTTGGGGGCAGAGTGGTCGCAATTAAAGCTAAAATTAACCAATAATTACTCTCCGGTATTTGAAATGAAAATCCGGTAGTAAATATCTCAGTGATACTTGGACCTGAAACAAAAACGGTCAATACAAATGCTCCTACCATCAGCCCGATGAAAACTCTATTTATATTTTCTAACAGTTTATAAACGCCAATCCAAGAAATAGCTAAAGCCATTAAGGCTAATATACTAACCCAGGCCACTACAGATATGGAGGGAAGAAAAAAATTTAAGGCGAGAGCAGCACCAGTAAAATTCCCCGCCTGAAATGCGATTGCACCTAAAAGAAGTGCTATGTAAAGCGTTATTGCCCATCCCTTTCCCATATATTCGCGAATACCCTCCATTGCTGCCATTCGGGTTTGCACCGTAAATTTCACTACTGGCCGCTGAAAAAAATAAGCTGCTAAAGAAGCTATAACCAGGATCCACATTACTTGAAAACCATAGCTCGCCCCCGCCACAGAGACAGTAGTAATTGTCCCCGGTCCTAAAATGCAAGCAGCTACAATAGCAGCTGGGCCGAGAGCCTTCAATTTTTCTCCCCAAGTTATAGAGGCCTTTTCTGCACTGTCTAATAACATAGACTCCTGTAAATCTTTTGGTTCTTTCATTGCCCCACTCCTATTTTCTTTTTATATGTTATATGAAACCATATAAAAACCACTAAGATTGTATTTATGGGAGAGAACCTTACATCCTTTTTGATATATTCGAATGTTATTTCTTAAATTCAATTTATTCTATTTTGGTTTACTTTTTCTTTTGATCATGCCTTTTCATAACAGGAAACGCTAATACATCCTGATGAGGAGGCATTATTATGAGCTATGTATCTTTAGTTCCGTTCCGAAAAGAGAGCGGTATCTCTGCCGCATCCTACGTGCCGGGGGGAGTGGAAATGATCGAAGCACCGCCGCAATGGGAGGAAACGTCTCAGGGAGCGGGCAATGTTATCGCAGTTATTGATACCGGCTGCCAGACGGATCACCCTGATCTGCAGCAGCAAATTATCGGCGGGCGCAATTTCACCAGCGACTACCGGGGGAATCCAGCGATTATTGAAGACAATAACGGGCACGGCACTCATGTGGCCGGCACTATCGCCGCTGCCGACAACGGCTTCGGTATAGCCGGAGTTGCTCCTAAGGCCAGACTGCTGATTTTGAAAGCACTGAACGGATCAGGAAGCGGGAGCATGCAGGGAATTATCGACTCCGTCCGCTACGCTGTCTCCTGGCGCGGCAGCAACGGGGAACGGGTGCGTGTGATCAGTATGTCTCTCGGCGGTCCACAGGACGTTCCTGAGCTCCATGAGGCCATTAAAGAAGCAGTTGCGGCCGATATTGCTGTTGTCTGCGCCGCTGGAAATGAAGGAGACGGGGACGTTGATACTGAAGAGTTTGCCTATCCCGGCGCCTATAATGAAGTTATTCAGGTCGGGGCTGTCAACTTTTCCAACGAATTGACCCCGTTTACAAATACCAACGATGAAATTGACCTCACAGCGCCGGGGGCTTCGATTTTATCTACGTATGTGGGGAGCTCCTACACCAGGCTGAGCGGCACTTCTATGGCAGCCCCTCATGTTTCCGGTGCCCTTGCCCTTGTAACCAACTGGGCGGAAGCAGGCTTTGGCCGGCGAATTTCCGAGCCGGAGATGTATGCCCAGCTGCTCCGCCGCACTGTTCCTCTCGGCTATCCATTGAGCGCAGAAGGCAGCGGCCTGCTGATGCTCGGTACTGTTAAACGTCTCGCCCAGACAATTCAAAGTGAAGCCGTCGTGCGTTAATCCTGCAGTGGACACAAAGAAGGTCATGCCGCACCTCCGGCATGACCTTACATATATCATACAGTTATTTCGCTTCCGGCACAGGATCCGTAACAAATACGACAACGCTTGTGTCATTATCAAAATCCCAGTCTACGAAAATATCATGTACCTTCGCTCCGAACAGACGATCGAAGCGTATTTCGTTTAGCAGCTGTTTTTCCAGGTGGCGCTTCGCCGTTTTCAGATTTGCTCCATGGCCCAGGTTGATTAACTCCTTTTCGATCAGGATTAAAATACCTGTCCGTGCCGCTATTAATGTTCGTTCATTAATCTGGTACATTGCGATATCATCAGGAATTTTTTCTGTTCTAGCACTGACGTCATTCACTTTTCTTTTAATATTTTCTTCGTATTCCGGTCTTTTTTGCTCTTGTTTGACTTTCAATTCCTGCGAGTTCAAGGCAGTAATCATACCCGACCGGTTTTCAATATTCCAGTCAAAATAAAACTCCCAGCCTTCTATATCTGCGATTCTCGCCAGGTGATGCTTCACTTCAGGAAGAATCTGCTCCATCATCGTCTCACGGAGCTCTTCCACGGCTTCCTGATTCCTCTGTCCCATGATTACCTGCTCCATCGGGGACAGAAATTTGCGGATATGCATTACGATACAATGAGGATCAATGCTGACGTAAACCGATTCAGGCCCCTTCCCAAAGTGGTCCCGTAATAGCTTTCCGAGGTAGCTTCCCAACTGCTTCTGCTGTTCTTTGAGATCTTCATTTGATTGGTTTTCCGCCATTGTCCTCTCCTCCTCTTGATGTATACCGATTATATTCAAAGATCCCGGAAAAAGATCTATGTATTAATTGAAAAATAAAGGCCTACCTCCCCGGGAAGGCCGGCCATTGTGCCCACAAATATCACCTTGATAAATGATATTCTATTATCTCTTTCCCGCCCATGCGCTTCATTCAATCATTTAATTTCAATAATCTGCGTTTAACCTGCGTTTTTATTAAAATAAACCAACATAAAAAACCGGACACTTTTTTCAAGCACCGGTCCTTTTTCTGTATTCATTTCATACTCCGTACATCGAAACGGTTCCTGCGTTCACTGGCGAGCAGCCGGTGGACAATTTCCTGCTGGCTTTGTACACGTACAGTACGCTGGGCTTTTATGAAAAAAATCACGGCGGAAAAAACAGCTCCGATCAGCAGTCCAATCAAAAAACTAAGCATCAAACCCCTCCCATATGGTGGTAAAATATTAAAATTACCATAACAAGGACGTAGAGGTATTAGTCTTAGAAGCTGATTCCTGTTATGTACAAAGCGTTATAATTCAGGTTCGTAAAATTCTACGCGAAGCCCTTCAAGCGTAAGTTCCTCTGGCTTCCATTCTCCTTCCTCAAGCAGCCCTTCCCGGGTAAACACAAGGGAATCCTTATCCTGAAAATCTTCAAGCTCCCAGTAAAGCACCCGCTGTTCTTCCTGATAGATCTCAAGGTAAGCAGCATTCGAGTTTTCCTTTGCATGTCCTTTAAATAAACCAAAAGGGAATGTCTTTTTGGACCGGTCTTCCGTTTTCCTGAACATGAACTTGTGCGTTTCATCAATCGTGCCGTGCATTTCATCTTCCAAAATATTAATTTCTATTGTTCTCAATGTATCTCTCCTTTTCTTTCTTTATTTCGACTGATAGTTATTTATGAATGTTTTAACGTTATACAGAGCTGTAGAGAAATAACATATTTTCCATACTTCTTTACTACCCTCATTTTTTCCCGTGTAATCTTTCTTTAAAGAATTACCGCAACCTTTTCTTTCTCTGTACGTAGTTTTGGTATACTGGATCCAGTTCCTAAGAAGGAGGAAATCAGATGACCCAGGCGGTATCTCTAAAAGAACGTATACATACGATCGACATGCTGAGAGGCTTTGCCCTGCTCGGCATTATACTGGCAAATATGGCTGCCTTTAAGGCTTTAGGCTTCAGCCAGTACGCAGACATGGTAAATACCAGCCTCACGGAGACCACAGCAGCCGATCAAACTATTAATACGCTGCTGGACTTTTTTGTGATCGGAAAATTTTATCCTCTGTTTTCTTTTTTATTCGGGCTCGGATTTTATATGTTCCACAAGCGTCTGGTAGAAAAAAACCTTTCCGCTGACCGTATCTTTCAGCGCCGGCTTCTTTTTTTGCTGTTTATCGGCATGATTCACCTCGTATTTTTATGGTCAGGCGACATCCTTCATTTATACGCGGTGACTGGCTTCTTTCTGCTTATGTTTATTTATAGAAGCAGTAAAGCAGTTTTAGCATGGGCTCTCGGGCTTATCCTTGCTTCCGGATTCTTTATGACGCTTCTTTTAACTGCAGCCTCCGCGGGTACTGCCTCAATGAATCCCGGAGCCTCCGCCGAGCAGTCAGTTGCTTCGGGGATTTCTGTAATGAGAAACGGCTCCTACAGCGATATTTTATCCTACCGGCTGAGTAATGAAGTCGTATTCGTCCTGCTGCAGCTTCCGTTTTCTGTGCCTTTCATTCTTGGATTATTTCTCATCGGCTTTTATTTTGGACGCCGGAGCATGTTTACAGAAGCCGCGTCCCATATAAAATCATGGAAGCGCCTCTGGATACACAGTCTGTGGCTTGGTTTTGTCCTAAATGCTGTGGTTACAGCATTTAAACAGGAATGGACAGCCCTTCCCGACGGCCTCAGCACCGGCCTCGGAGATGGTTTGAATTATATCGCCGGACCGGTGATGATGCTGTTTTACGTGTCCTCCTTTGTGCTGGCCGTAAAAAAACCAGGCCTGCGCCGGCTTCTGCTTCCGTTCGCCTCCATGGGGAGACTCGCTTTAACAAACTACCTGCTGCAGACTGTTATTGCTGTTCTCTTATTTCATGGCTACGGCCTGGGGCTGTTCGGGGAGGTTTCTGTTACTGGCGGGTTCACTGCAGCGTTAATCATTTATATTCTCCAGCTCGCCGGCAGCCATTGGTATGTGAAGAAATTTTCCCAGGGGCCAATGGAATACCTGTGGCGCAAATGGACCTACGCCCGTACGACGTGAATCCAAAAGGCAGCCGCTCAAGCGCAGCTGCCTTCACTTTTCCGGTTCTTTAGTAATGTTTTTATTCCACCAGTCTGCTGCCTGCTTGCGAAACACAAGCAGCGTGCACCCAAACAAACATAAAATCGCGGGAATCCAGTTTGGGACACTGGCTAAAATAAATAAAAATACGCCGATGCCGTTAATAAGCGTAGCCAGATTCATCACTGTTTTTGGTTTCAATGCGTCTCCCCCGTTTGGCTAGGTTAATTTTTCCGTTGGATAAAACTCAATTTCCCGGCTCTCCCCAGGTTCCAGGTTTTCTTCACAAAAGTGCTCCACAATGTCTTTTAAGGAATCGGAATCAGATGCAGCGTAGCGTTCCTTTAAATAGCTGTTCACTTTTTTCTGTTGCTTCCGGTGCGCTTTTGGCACCATCAAAAAACCAATCATTTCACCGTCAGACGTGCGGTCCAGTCTATCCGCCAGTTCTTCGTAGGTCATTTCAGTCTCTCTGCCTCCTTACACGGTACACTTTTTATCATTTCCATTATTTTCTATATCATTTATGATGAACATGTCTTTTCATCTTTTCCACAGCATATCATACAAAGGAGGGCCCGACATGCATGATTCTCCCGCAGTAGAAGTTAACCAGCTGACAAAACAATTTAAAGGGGCCACTGCCGTACACCCATTGAGTTTCGATGTCCATGCTCATGAAATATTTGGCTTTCTCGGACCAAACGGGGCCGGTAAAACAACGACGATGCGAATGCTCGCCGGCCTGCTTGAACCAAGCAGCGGAGACGGATACATTCATGGCAAATCGATTAAAAGCCAGGCACTCGAAGCAAAGCAGCAGCTTGCCTATCTGCCTGATAAACCAGATATTTATCCAAAGCTCACAGGATGGGAATTTCTTCAGTTTATTGCTTCTGTATTTAAACTCGACAAAAATATATGGATAGAGCATGCAGAGAGGCTCCTGCACCGGTTTGATTTAACAGAAAGCGCCGGCAGGTTAATGGAGACGTATTCCCATGGCATGAAGCAGAAAATAGCTTTAACCGGGGCGCTGATTCACCAGCCGTCTGTTATTTTTCTGGACGAACCTACAGTCGGGCTCGATCCGAAGAGCTCCCGCGACCTCCGGGCCATTCTGCGTGAAACCGCAGCAGAGGGTACTGCCGTTTTTTTCTCCACTCATATGCTTGACGTTGCTGACCAGCTCTGTGACCGGGTTGGAATCATTCATCAGGGGAGGCTTCTGCAGACAGGCACCCCCGGGGCGCTTAAGCAGGAGCACGCCAGTCATGCAGGGGGTTCACTGGAGGATGTCTTTTTGCGCATGACAGAGCAGCAGGAAGCCGAAGGCTCTGAAGGGGAGATTCCGTGATAAAAACGCTCTGGTATTATCAGAAAAAAACCATGCGCCATCAGTACGAGGCTCTGCCGCCCGGACGGAAAGTATTATACATCACTCTGACAGCCCTGGCCCTGCTCATTATGATTCCCTTTGGTCTCGGCATGGCTGCGGCCGGGGACATTTTCTCTCCGGAAAGCTTGCATGCGGTCGTCGTTTACCTGCTGCTGAGCATCATGGCTGTCATCACCTTTGTGACCATGCCGCGCACCTTTCAATTGTTGTTCGGCTCCAAAGATATTGAGTTCTTATTCACTCTTCCCATCCGCTCGAGGCATCTGTTTGCTATGCAGTTTTTCACCGGGTGGGCCGGGTTCCCTCTGCTTTCCTTTTTATTGTTAACCGGGTTCAGCATTATTATCGGGGCCGTTTCGGGAGCCCACCTTCTGTTTTATCCGGCCGCTGCCCTTCTTTTTTTCGGCCTGTCTGTTTTTGGAGCAGGCCTGGCGTTTCTATTGAATTTATTTCTGGTTTACATTCTGCCCGCCCAGCGCGCCCAGCAGCTGACTACTGTAATCAGCTTCATATCTGCAGCGCTGTTTGTTCTGGCTGCGCAGATGCCAAACATTATTATGCAAAACGATAACACATCTCTTACCATTGAAGCAGCTCCCGTATGGCTGCCCACGCAGCCGGCGGCAGCCGCTCTTTTCACTTCTTTTCAGGGGGAAGGCGCGGGAGCCATTTATACAGCGGCCTGTCTCGGAGCTTTGGCGGTCATAAGCCTCGCCTCCCTGTGGTTCGTGGAAAAACACTATTTTTCCTCCTGGCAGCGGGCCACCGAGCCCGCAGGAAACAAAATCAAATCGGCCCGGCCCGGGGCAGCCCGTCCTGTTCCCTATGCCATTGCTTTTAAAGAATGGCGGGCCGTGCAGAGAAATCCTAAAGAATGGACCACCTGCTTCACATTTGCCCTTATTCTTATTTTAATGTTCATTAATTTCTTTGGGAGCGGATCGGCACTTGCTTCCCCCTGGGCAAATCCTGCCTCTGCCTGGAGCAGTGTGCACGTTATGCTCGGGCCTGCCATTCTGCTCGGTCTGCAGCAGTTTGCCGCGGCCGCATTTGGACGGGAAGGCGACTCCCGCTGGATGCTGCGGGTGCTTCCTGTAACTCCCCGGCAGATTGTCACCGGAAAATTTCTGGGCCACTGGGTCATGACAGGAGCGGCAATTGCTGCACTTGAACTGATCACCTTTATGCTCTTTAGGTGGAACATCGTACTGTTTTTCGCCGGACTTGTGCTGACGCTTTCCCTCACAGCGGTAGCCGCGGCTTCCGGTGTGTGGGCCGGGGCGGCCGGTGGAACGTACAATGAAAAAAACCCGCAAAAGCGGGTGCGGTTCGATACAGGAGTTGTCTCCTTCTTTCTCAACGTTCTGTACCTTCTGCTTTTTTTCATCCCCGCCTGGATGCTTTTAAGTGCCGGTATGTCCCTGCACTCAAAATGGCACGGCCCGGAGCCGGCTTTTCTTCCCTTATGGAACACAGCCCCGTGGCAATGGATCAGCCTTCTGGGAGCCGGCGGGCTTTTGTCTGCCGCTGGGATTGCGCTCCTAATCGTCTATCTCCATCTGCGCCATGGAACAAAAGAGCTCACAGAGCGTGGTGTTGATTATTTAGATCCATAAAGCTGCCGGGAGGCCGGCAGCTTTTTTGTGTTAAAATCTCTAAGCTCATTACTTGATTCTCTACATGGCAAATGCTACGATACTCTTTGTGACTAAACGTTCACCAAAAGTAACCACAGAGTCAAAAGGGGGTCGAAAACTGCATGGCAGAGCGTAAGGATGAGCTTTTGGAAGCAGCACTGCAGCTGTTTGTGAAGCAGGGCTTCCACTCCACCTCCATCCAGCACATTACAGCGGCCTGCGGCATATCCAAAGGCGGCTTTTATAAGCATTTTGATTCCAAAGAAACGATGCTTTTAGAGCTGCTCCGCAAAGTTCATGAAAATATGCTTTATGAGGCCGAAAACTATCGGGGAACGCAGCATGAGCCCGCTCTCAAGCGACTCGAGGGCAAAGTGCGCATCGAGCTGGAGAAATTCACGGAGTACCGTCCGCTGTTTCAGATGCTTTTCACGGAGTTTCCTCCTCATACGGAAAACAAAATTTCCAACTACTTAAACCGTATGCGCCGCTTTTTTCAGGATTGGCATGAACAATCGCTATTGGAAGCCTTCGGCCCCCGCGTGCGTCCTTATGTCAGTGATCTGGCTGTCATTCTCGAAGGAATCATGCATTCCTATTTAACCCTTATGACCTGGCATGTTTCTGCCCTCCCGTTGAACCAGCTGTCTGCATTCATCGTAGAGAGGCTTCATTCTATCGTTAAAGATGACAGTGACCTCCATCCCCAACTGCCGAGAGAGTGGCCCGGAGGAGACGAGCCCGTGCATGGCATGGAAAGCCTCCGCTGCGAATCCGAAGCACTGCTTTTATTTGTAAAAGCCCGGCATACGCAGGGCGAATTTCCTGAAAAAACGCTCCAGACAACTGAAATGCTTCACGAAGAGTTCAAGGCGGAAATACCGAGGGAATTTTTGATCGACGCTTTACTGCATCAGCTGCAGCACCACGCGGATCTCCATACGCACACGCAGAAGCTTAGTGCAAAATGGAGCGCATGGAAAGGAGAGAAACACGTACTATGAGTTCTTCATCTTGGGACATCCCCACCGGGCAGAAGGCAGCGATGATTACTGCCCTGCTGCTTGGTGCCTTTATGGGGATTATTAACGAAACACTTCTCGCCACTGCCCTGCCTTCCATTCAGGAGGCCCTCGGGGTCACCCAGGGGACCGTTCAGTGGCTGACAACGGCCTTCTTAATGACAAACGGCATTATGATACCAATTTCCGCATTTTTAATCGAACGCTTTACGACCAGAGGGCTATTTTTGACCGCTATAGGCTTATTCGGCGCCGGTACCGCTGTTGCTGCCATTGCTCCGTCATTTCCGGTACTTCTTTTTGCCCGTGTCATCCAGGCATCCGGCTCCGGCATTATGCTTCCGCTGCTAATGACGGTGCTTCTGGCCATTATTCCAGTGGAACGCCGTGGCACAGCGATGGGCATGATCGGGATCGTTATTTCGTTTGGTCCCGCTATAGGCCCAACGCTCTCCGGTTTTCTACTCGAGCACTTTCCGTGGAGAGCCCTATTTATTACCGTGCTTCCAATCGTCGCGCTGACGATCATTACCGGAGCTATCTTTTTGAAAAACGTAACCGAACTGGGCAGTCCGAAGATCGACGTATTGTCCATCATTCTTTCTTCCTTTGGGTTCGGCTCCTTTTTGTACGGATTCGGAACAGCTTCTGAAAGCGGCTGGGGCAGCCCGGTCGTTCTCACCGCCGTGATTGTCGGTGCCCTTATTATCGGATTATTCGTCTGGCGCCAGTTTACATTAAAGTCGCCAATGCTCGAATTCCGCGTGTTTCAGTTTAAGATATTCAGTCTCGCCATCGGTATCACTATGGCTGTTCTGATTTCATTAATAGGCGCAGAAACGCTTCTGCCGCTGTTCATGCAGAATGTGTTAGGCTTTACACCGCTGGAGTCCGGATTGATGCTTTTGCCGGGCGCCATTGTGATTGGGATTATGTCGCCGATTACAGGCCGTCTGTTTGATGCCTTCGGTGCGAAATGGCTTGCCATTACCGGGCTTTCCATTGTTACCATCACGACCTTTATGTTTACGAACCTTTCGCTTGAAACATCGTTTACGTATTTAACCATTATATATGCCATCCGCATGTTCGGACTCGCCTGCGCACTGATGCCGGTCATGACATCAGCGTTAAACCAGCTGCCGATGAAATGGTACGCCCATGGCTCGGCGATGGCGAATACGCTGCAACAGATTTCGGCCTCCATCGGTACAGCCCTTCTGGTGACATTTGTCGCCTTAGGTGCCCAGCAGTATCAGCCTGATGCCTCAACCTCCGCAGAAGCCGCGCCACAGATGGCGCAGGTAGTCGGTTTTGAGTGGGCCTTTATGGGAAGCACGGCTCTTGCCTTTGTCGCTCTGATTCTTTCCCTTTTCTTAAGCTCACCGAAAGAAGAAAAGGAAATGACCCGCCAGGCAAACGAAGAACAGCAGAGCAGCGCTCCCGCTAAATAGCAAAAATCCCCGGCAGGCCGTTTTTTCAGGCCTGCCGGGGATTTTTTTATTCGCTCCCTTTTGCCAGCAGCTTATACACCGCCGCAAAGTCTTCATCACCCATACCGTACTGCTTTGCCAGCGCATACGCTTCCCGGACTGAGCCGGTGACCGGCAGGGAAATTCCTGCCTGGTACGCTGATTCCTCAAGCAAATGTAAATCCTTGTAGGCATGCTTCAATGGAAATTGGGTTTCGTAGCTGCCGCTCAGAAGCATGTCACGCTTTCCAGCCACAGCAGGAGCCGTCGTCGGCACCTGAAGCAGCACATCAAGCGCCTGCTCCTTATCAAGTCCCAGTCCTTCTGCTGCGTGCAGGCCTTCTGACAAGCTCGTCATGGCATGCATCAGCGTTAAGTTGACGGACATTTTCATTGCAGATCCGCTTCCAGTGCCTCCCATGTAATGAACATTTTTACCCATAATTTCGAGAAGCGGCTGTACCTTCTGTACGTCCTCCTCACGGCCGCCGGCCAGAAACACCAGCTCTCCCTTTTCAGCGGGCCCTTTAGATCCGGATACCGGTGCATCCACCAGGCGCATTTCCTTCATTTTTGCGGTTTTGGCCATCTGCCTGGTAAAGCCGGGATTAACGGTGCTCATATCCACCCAGATTTTCCGGCTTGTTTCACCGGCAAACAGGCCGTCCACGCTGTTCGCGATTTCCTCAACTGCTTCAGGGTTCGACAGCATCGTGAATACGACATCCACCTTGGAAACCAGCTCTCTCGGCGTTTCCCGCCACCCAGCTCCTGCGTCGAGCAGGTGCTGTGCTTTTTGCTTAGTCCGGTTATAAATCGTAACCTTTTCCCCGGCATCCATTAAATTTTTTACCATGTTTGAACCCATAATCCCTGTTCCAATAAAGCCAACTCTCACACTCATTCATCCTTTCTTCGTACACTTCTATTTGGGTGTTCCCTATCCGCAACCTGGCAAACGTCCGCCAGACCGTATTGTTTTCGCTTCTCCGCTTATGTTTAAATAAGTATAATTATAAATTTTGCTGCAGCAGGAGATGATTCTATGTTAACACTTCAGCATGCCTGGGAAGCAAGACAGCGACTACGTCCGGTGCTTCCGGAAACGCCGCTCCTTTTTTCCCAGCCTCTGACAAATATTGCCGGCCAGCCTGTGTACTTAAAGCTCGAACAAATGCACGTCACCGGCTCCTTCAAGCTCCGGGGGGCGACTAACATGATTCGTTCTCTGACTCCGGAGCAGCGGGCCCAGGGCGTAGTCACCTTTTCCACCGGCAATCACGGCTTCGCTGTAGCGACAGCAGCAGCCAGCCTCAGCATCCGCTCCGTCGTATGTGTCTCAGAAAACGTACCGGCAAATAAAGTCGAGGCCCTCAAAGCAAGCGGTGCTGAGCTGCATGTGGAAGGCAGCGGCCAGGATGAAGCCGGAGAAGTCAGCGCCCGGCTCGTCGAAGAGGAGGGGCTGACTCTTATCCCTCCCTTTGACCATCCTTCTGTCATCGCCGGGCAGGCAACGATGGGACTCGAAATCATCGAGCATCTGCCCTCCGTGAAGCACGTGCTCACCGGCCTGTCCGGCGGCGGCCTGCTGTCCGGCCTCGGTCTTGCCCTGAAGGAACAAATTCCTGATCTTGAGCTTAGCGGTCTGTCCCTCCGCGAAGGAGCTGCTATGGATGAGAGCCTGAATATCGGCAAGCCGACGATCGTGCCGGAGGCCCCAACGCTTGCTGACAGTCTGCTCGGAGGTATTGGCCTTGAAAATCAATACACTTTTTCCATGGTTCAGCGCTATGCCGACCAGCGCCTCCGGCTGCATGAAGACACGATCGCCCGGGGCATGGCGTTTTTATACGATAAGCATAAAATGGTTGTCGAGGGAGCAGCCGCTGTCGGCGCCGGTGCTCTTTTAGACGGACTCGTGGCCGTTAACGGCCCCACGGTTCTTATCGTTTCCGGCAGCAGTGTGGACGTCCACACCCACCGCGAAGCAGTCGCTCCGTATATTTAAACCGACCGCTGCCCAGGGGGCTATATTTTCTTTTCTTCCCGCTGGCGCGACCGGTACGGAGAGAGGGAAAGCAGGTCCATGGCGTCCTGCTTCTTTATTTTTTCCCATTCCCTCCGGCGCTGTGCGAACCATTTATGGTAATTTTTGCTTCCCATCTGCTTTTTCAAAAAAGAAAGGCTTTGAAGCGGACCCTCTTCGGCACTCAGCGTTGTCAGCTGCAGCTGAAATGCCTCTTCCTTCTGCAGCCATGCTTCCATCTGCCGGGTGGACATTAATACGTACGGCACTCTTCCTTCATACAAACGGCGGTAAAGCAGCAGCCGGTAGTCCGCCTGGATGAGACGGTCGGCTTCCTCCTTCTGCTCCCGGAATTTTTCCGGAAAACGACGCGTGATTGCTCTCGCTTTTTGTTCTTCGGCGGCAGCCCAATGCTCAATATAACGGGACGTATCAGCAACATAAAACGCACGGCTGCGGTAGCTTTTAAAAAACGGCAGCTCCCGTTCCCAGGCAATGTATCCGTGTTTATCCTTTTC
Source organism: Marinococcus sp. LNSP9103-4 (assembly GCF_056034345.1). Lineage (NCBI taxonomy): Bacteria > Bacillati > Bacillota > Bacilli > Caryophanales > Bacillaceae > Marinococcus > Marinococcus sp. LNSP9103-4. The sequence goes on from NZ_JBQLIA010000007.1 coordinate 65,496, forward strand.
TAAATCATCGTTGCGGTATAGACGGTGGCATTCAAGTTCATTCCATTTACGATTCCATTCATGATAAATCATATTTTGCTATACCTCCGCAAAGGATGGATTTTTCTACATTCTAATTGTTTCTTCTTCAAACAACAATGATGACGCTTTCGAAAAAACGGGAATATCATTAACCTGTGCCCCGTTTCTTTAAATGCACGGATACTTCCTTCCCAAGCCTACTATAAAGGAGCCGATCAAAATGAATAACGATTTCCCCAGTAAAGAAGCCGGCTTATTCACTCATGCCTTTAATCAGAACCCGTATCCCGCCTTTCACTCTCTCCAGCAGCATGATCCGGTGCACCAGGCCTTAATGCCCGATGGCCATTATGCCTGGATCGTCACCCGGTACGAGGACGCTGTCGCGGTGCTGAAGGACAATCGCTTCATTAAGGATTTCACTGTGTTTTTAAATGAAGAAGAACGCGCCGAAGCACAGAAAAATATTTTTTCCCAAAATATGCTTTTTGCGGATCCCCCGGACCATAAACGGCTGCGCGGCCTCGTTCAGCAGGCCTTTACACCGAAAATGATCGAAGAGCTGCGGGACAGAATTACAGAAATTGCAAATGAGCTGATCGATGACATGCAGGACCGCTCCCGAATTGATATTATCGATGACTTCGCTTTTCCGCTTCCTATCATTGTTATCTGCGAAATGCTCGGGGTGCCAAGCGAGGACAGGGATAAATTCCGTACCTGGTCCAACACCCTCGTTGAAGCCTCCAACGACCCGGGGAAAGCTGAAAAAATTCAGCAGCACACGGAGGAATTCACCGCCTACCTCAGGGATTGGATAGACACCAGGCGGGAGCAGCCGGAGGATGACATGGTGAGTAAGCTCATCCAGGCAGAAGAAGCAGGCGATCGTTTATCCGAGCAGGAGCTATACGGAGTCGTTTCCCTGCTGATTATCGCCGGCCATGAAACGACGGTAAACCTCATTGCAAACGGCCTGTTCGCTTTGATGACTCACCCGGAGCAGATGCGCACGTTACAGCAGCAGCCGGACCTCATCCGCCCGGCCATTGAAGAAATGCTTCGTTTCGAGGGACCGGTTGAATTCAGCACCGACCGCTGGGCCTCTGAAACACTCGAGCTTCAGGGAAAAACGATCAACAGGGGAGACCATGTACTTGTCGCGCTTGATGCGGCCAATCGTGATCCGGAAGCATTTGAAGACCCCGATGTTTTCGACATCACCCGCGGCCACAGCAAACATCTTGCTTTTGGCAAAGGCATTCATTTCTGTCTCGGGGCCCCGCTTGCCAGAGTTGAAGCGGAAGTCGCCGTGAATACGCTGCTTGAACGTTTCCCGGAGCTGCAGCTGGACATAGCGTCTGATGACCTGGAATGGCGTCCCGGCATACTCATGCGCGGCCTCACAGAGCTTCCCGTTCGTCTGACGTAAATAAAAGGCCGGAAAACCTTAAGAGGCTTTCCGGCCTTTTTGATGGTCTCAGCTTCTATTTTGTCCAGCCGAGAAGCATCTCCCGAATACATTTTCCGGCCGCAATCGCAGTCTGATCCCCGCTGTCGTATGGCGGTGAAATTTCCACGATATCGGCCCCGATTACATTAACCTCCGAAGCGGCAATTGCGTGAATGGCTTCCAGCAGCTCCTTTGACGTTATGCCGCCGGCTTCCGCCGTACCTGTACCCGGCGCGTACGCCGGATCTAAAACATCGATATCAATCGATACATACACCGAGCGTCCCTGCAGTTCTTTTAGATTCCGCCGCAGCGGCTCTGCTACTTCAAACGGGGAGAAGTGCATGCCGGACGTGCGGGCATAGTTGAACTCTTCCTTTTCCCCGGAGCGCCCTCCGTAGGAATACACATTTTCCGGTCCTATTTTTTCGCAGATTTTCCGTACCGGGGTAGCGTGGGATAATGGCTCTCCCTCATAATCTTCGCGCAGGTCCGTGTGCGCATCGATATGAATAAAGGCGACAGAAGGATCATGCGCGCAGGCCGCCTGCATAATCGGCCAGGTCACAAGATGCTCTCCCCCTATCCCCAGAGGGAATTTGCCATCCGCAAACAGATGCGCCGCCGTCTCCTGGATAATCTCTACGCTTTTGGCCGGATTTCCGAACGGAAGCACCATATCCCCGGCATCGTGATACGAATAGTCCTCCAGATGCTTGTCCAGATAGGGACTGTATTCCTCGAGACCGATAGAGGTCTCCCGAATCCGGTTCGGGCCAAAACGGGAGCCCGGACGGAAGCTGACCGTCCAGTCCATCGGCATGCCGTACAATACCACGCTGCTGTCCTCATAGGAAGCAGAGCTCCCGATAAATACCTTTCCTGTATAAGCCGGATCAAAGGCATCCATAGTCATTTCCCCTCCCGTTCAAGGCCCCGCTGCACAAAAGCCGGAAGCGCAAATGCAGCCTCGTGTATGTCCGCCGTATAGTAATGCGTATCCAGTGCTGCTGCCCGGCTTCGGTGCGACTCTTTCGGCCTGTACTCCTTCGAACCGATAGTAAATGTCCATAGGCCGCTCGGATACGTCGGAATGTTTGCCGTATATACTTCGGTATGGGTAAATATTTCTTTTACGTCGTTGTATACTGTCTTAAGCAGGTCTGCGTGAAACCATGGATTATCCGTCTGGGCGACAAAGATGCCATCCCTCTTTAGCGCCCGGTGAATACCTTCGTAAAAGCCTTTTTCAAACAGCTTCACCGCCGGGCCTACCGGCTCCGTGGAGTCCACCATAATCACATCATACGCTGCTTCACTTTCTGCGATATGCATAAATCCGTCGGCTACCTGCACATCGACCCGCGGATCATCAAGCGCCCCGGCAATGGAAGGCAGATATTTTTTTGAATACTTTACTACCTGGCCGTCAATTTCCACAAGCGTAGCTGCCTCCACCGAGGGGTGCTTCAGTACTTCCCGGATAACACCGCCGTCCCCGCCGCCGACAACAAGCACATGCTTCGGTTCTGGATGTGCTGCAAGCGGCACGTGGGCCATCATTTCATGATAGACGAACTCGTCCTTTTCTGTAGTCATCACCATACCATCAAGCAGCAGCATATTCCCGAACTCTGCCGTTTCCACCACGTCGAGCTGCTGGAAATCGGTCTGCTCGGAATGCAGTGTTTTCGTAATACGTGCGGTGATGCCGAAATGTTCCGTTTGTTTTTCTGTAAACCACGTTTCCATAGCGGTTCCTCCTCTTTTCACAGACAAAACGTGCGGGAAATATCCCCGCACGCCCGTTCTTTATTGCTCCGCCGCTCCGCGGAAGGCCTCATACAGCTCTTCGGTCGAATTGTCCCACATGTTTCGGTTAAATGCTTTTAAATATTCCTGCAGAATGTAGCGGGAATGCTCATCCATGTGTGCAATGGCTATGCGCCCCTTAATTGCTTTATCCAGGTTGTTTACATGCTCCGGCATACTTTTGTATGCACGGCGGGCTTTTTTGTCCACAAGCATTTCACAGGCACCAAGACCGGCGTAAAAAGGACCGTTTTCTCCCTGCTCCGTCGACACCCATACGAGCCAGTACAGCTTGCCATCCGGCACGTTGCTTTTATCCGGGCCGAATTTCACCCTCTTTTCCGGTTCGGATCTGGCGTGCAGCGCGCCCATGTCAATAAATGCTGCGTCTTCCGCCGGGTCGATAAAGACGGGGGTCACATTGTCCAGACTGAGGGCACCGGCATTAAAGCCTCCGTCTCCCTTAGTAGCGTCCCCGCTTAAAATATTGAACTGGCTGCCGCGTTTCTTTTCAGCGCCTTTATTATTATCTTTACTGAATTCACTCATTCGGAAAAGCTCCTCCTTTAATCGTTCCTTATCCTTATCGTACCTGTTTTCTTACTGATTCTGCAACGATTCGATATATTCCCAGCCTTCCTCGAATTCCTCCGGGCGGTAATTCTGGCTTTTTTTCAGCTCGGCTACCCGGTCTTCCACCGCTTCTTTGGGCAGGTGATCAAAATAAAGCATCGTGGAAACGAGCTCTAAAAACCGGGCACTCTGACTGTTCAGGCTCTGAAGGACAGGCTTTGCCCGCTCAGACGGCCAATCGAGCGGGAACTTTTCCAGAAACGACGTACCGTCTTCCGAAAGCTCATACCGGTACTGATAGTAGCCGGATTTTGTTTCCTTGCATTCTGTGATAAGGCCAAGGCCGCACAGTTCCTCGAGCCGGAGCGTCAACTCCTCTGAATAAGGGCCGTACATGCGGAACGTGTATTTTTCCTGAAATGGAAGGTTCAGCTTTTTTCCGATATATACGATTTTCTGCAGTTTTTTTCGTCCAATAACTTCTTTTGTATCCTCAAGCAGGGCCATGATCTTGGCGTGGTCCGGTAACATAATGCCGCTCCCCCTCCCTTTCTGCTGCTGTCTTTATGTATCTTCCGGCCTCACCGGAAGACGGCGGGATCACCGTTCTACTTTCCCTAATTTTAAATGAAGTATGTCCTTAATCTGCTGCTTCGTGTCTTCCTGCCCCGGCTCTTCGAGAATCTCCGATGGGTAGTATAATTTATGGTCGGTCCGCTTTTTACCCGATATCGCCTCTACTACATCCGATTCTCTCGATAATTCACGAAGACGGCGATCGGGCATCAAAAGATGAATAGGCACCCGGTCCTCTTCTTCACCGGGCCGGTAAAAATCATACGGCAGATCTGACGAAGAATCGACGACCAGGTAATATGCAGGATCTATACCGAGATCTGCAAACAGCTGCTGCAGGCGAAGCCACTCATTCATCATAAAATGCTGGTCGAATTCCACATATTTAAACAGCCGTCTGTTCATGAAGCGCCGGCACAGATCCTGAAGTATCGCATCCTCTTCCTTCTGCCACATTAAAAAATAATACATGACGACCGACTCATCGAGGTCCAGGTAATCCTCGAGCGTAATGGCACCGCGAAAAAAGCTTTCAAAATGGTCCGGAGGGTATTTAAACGGGTACTCCTCATTTTTAAGGTCTTTAACGCGCTGTAAAATCTTTGTCAGTATCACTTCCGCGCTCCGCGTCACCGGATGAAAATACACCTGCCAGTACATCTGGTACCGGCTCATGATGTAGTCCTCGACCGCATGCATACCGGTTGCCTTAATAACCACCTGGTCCTCTGTCGGCCTCATAACCCGGAGTATACGCTCCATATCAAAATGACCGTAGCTTACCCCGGTGTAAAAGGCATCCCTTTGCAGATAATCCATCCGGTCCGCATCAATCTGGCTGCTGATCATGCTGACAATCAGTTTATTCGGATGGGTTTTTTCTATCACGTCTGCGACCTGTTGAGGAAAATCCCCGCCCATACGCCGGAGAACGGTATTCACTTCTGTATCACCTAAAATGATATGTCGCGTCCATTCTTCATGGTCTGTATTAAAAACCTTTTCAAACGAGTGGGAAAACGGGCCGTGGCCGATATCATGGAGAAGCGCCGCACTCAGGCAAAGCAGCCCTTCGTCCCCGTTCCAGTGCGGCCGGCCTTCAAATACCTCGATAATCCTGCGCATGATTTCATACACGCCCAGAGAATGGTTAAAGCGGGTATGCTCTGCTCCGTGAAACGTCAGAAACGTCGTTCCAAGCTGGCGGACACGGCGCAGCCGCTGAAATTCTTTTGTCCCCACCAGATCCCATATGAGTTCATCGCTGATATGAATATAGCGGTGGACCGGATCCTTAAATACTTTTTCTTCTGGAAGCTTCTTGTTCCCAACCGGCATGGTCATTGCGTTCCTTTCCGTCTCTGTTTCAGCGGGCCCGCTGATCGTATATTTCAATACTGTTATTATAGCAAGTTCCTTCCTCGCTTAGCAAAAAAAGCAGCCATAAAAAATACCGGCAGCATATGCCGCCGGTATCTATTTAAGATCATTACTTTCCAATATGCTCTATCTCTTCGCCCCGTTTTCGTTTTTCCGAACGGTCGATGACGAATGCACATGCTGCGTCGCCTGTCACGTTCAGGGAAGTCCGGAGCATATCCAGCAGACGGTCGATACCAATAATCAGGGCTATGCCCTCTACCGGCAGTCCGACCTGGGTCAGCACGAGCGAAAGCATGATCAGGCCGACGCCCGGAACACCGGCAGTCCCGATACTTGCCAGAGTCGCCGTCAGGATAATAACAATCACCTGAGTAAACGAAAGCTCAATGCTGTACGCCTGCGCAATAAATACCGCTGCCACGGACTGCATGATGCCCGTACCATCCATATTAATCGTTGAACCGAGCGGCTGTACGAAGCTCGATACCGGCTTACTTACCTTCAGTCGTTCCTGGGCCATTCTCATCGAAATCGGCAGCGTGCCGCTGGAGCTCGATAAACTAAAGGCCACGGCCATCGCCGGGAAGAATTCTTTAAAGAAGGTGAGCGGGTTGCCCTTGCCGAGTAGAGAGATCGCAAGGGTATATACAATACCCGCCTGCAGCACAAGAGCAAGAATAACTGCGAGAGCGTACATGAGAATGGACTGAAGGCCATCCAGCCCCGCTTCTCCAATAGCAGAAGCGATCAATGCAAACGCACCGAACGGAGCTGTGTACATTACAATCGTAACCAAAAACATGAGAATATCATTCAGCTGTTCAAAGAATTTCGTTACCATCGATACTTTGCTTCCAAGCATAGCGAGAGAAATACCGATGAAAATACCAAAAGCAATAATTTGCAGCATATTGGCTTCTGCCATTGCCTGTACCGGGTTATCCGGGATAATTCCGAGCAGGGTGTCTGTAATCGAAGGCGCTTCCTCTGCGTCGTAGCTGGCATTTTGAATATCAAAATCCCCGCCGGCTCCCGGCTGAAGCACGTAAGCGACAATGACACCGATGGTCAGGGCAATCGCGGTCGTGGCGAGGTAAAACGCAATCGTCTTGCCGCCGATCCGTCCGAGATCTCTCGGATTTAAAGCTGCCGCCCCGAGTGTAATCGAAACGAACACAATTGGTACTACGAGCATTGTGATTAAATTAAGGAAAATTTCGCCGACAGGATATAACAGGTATGTATCCAATGGATTGTAGACACTGTCCGGTCCAAAGCTTAAAATGATCCCTGCGATCACACCCGCAACCAGCGCGATTAAAATCCAAATCGTCAATTTCTTGTTCATGTTAAGGTCCCCCTTTTTAAATATAAATATTATGAATATTCTCTCTATGTTGTTTTCGGGCCCCTCCACTAAAAACTCTCTCAGGCAGATACCGTAATTATACTGTTCATTACTTTGTTTGGAAAGGAAAAATCCTGGTTTCTTCTATTATTTAGTAGTGTGTAATATCTCACGTGGAAATAGCAGTGTTATAATAAGACCCGTCAAATTGAAAATGAATAGAATCGGGGTACATAAAATGGAAATGAAAGATATTTTCACGGATAAAAAATGGCGGTGGATCGATCATTCGGTAACTGGAATTAATATGGATCCATTGCAATCTTTTGCCTTTGATGATAATTTTTGTGTGAGTCTGGGAGAGGGTTCTTCCCCTTCTGTTATGCGTGCCTGGGTCCATGCCCCCACCGTTGTCCTTGGTATTCAGGACACACGTCTGCCTGCTGCGGCCGAGGGACTTGGATATCTCCGGGAGCAGGGTTATAAAGTTATTGTACGCAATTCGGGCGGTCTTGCTGTCGTACTCGATGAGGGAATTTATAATCTGTCCCTCATTTTCAAAGAAGAACGCGGAACTTCTATTCATGCCGGATATGAATGGATGTGGGCATTTATGCAGGAAGTATTTGAAGACAGTCCAGGTTACATTGACGCCTATGAAATTGTCGGATCGTACTGTCCGGGATCTTACGATTTAAGCATCGACGGAAAAAAATTCGCAGGCATTTCACAGCGGCGGATCAGAGGCGGGGTAGCGGTGCAGATTTATTTAGCCGTCACCCGGAGCGGCGCTGCCCGCGCAGAAGTTTTGCGGGAATTCTACAAGCGTGCCGCTGACGACCAGACAAACACAAAGATCACCTGGCCGGCCGTTGTTCCCTCTGTGATGACTTCTCTCGAAGAACTGTACGGCACCGCTTTTTCCATTCAGGATATCAACCGGCGGATCCAGCAGACAGCAGAGCGCCTGGGTGCTTCTGTATATGATGATCAGCTTACAGAGGACGAGCAGTCCCGTTTTGCACATTTCTACGACCGGGTGCTTGCAAGAAACAAAAAAGCGACCCAGCCACGCTCATAGGAAAACCTTAAACAGCCAAAAACACGTATAGTTTGCGGCTGTTTTCTTATGAATTTATTGAATGGAAATGTTTGGGATCATCTCAAACGTGGAAGAATCCTGTCAGGACAAAAATTTAAAGGTGGGTATAGAATGTCTAACGGCTTAAGCAAGGGCTGGATATACTTTTTTGGCGCCCTTGGCGGCTTATTGTACGGTTATGAAACCGGTGTTATATCCGGCGCTCTCATTTTCATTAATCAGGATATTCCTCTTTCGGACTTCCTGCAGGGTGTCGTCGTCAGCTCGCTGCTCGCAGGGGCCATTGTCGGTGCCGGCCTGAGCGGCTATGTATCGGATAAGTTCGGACGAAGACGGGTCGTATTTGTAATTGCTCTCGTCTACTTAATCGGTTCTCTGGTTCTTGCATTTTCTCCAAACGCAGGTGTACTTATTACTGGCCGTATTATTCTCGGCTTTGCAGTCGGGGGATCAACTGCGCTCGTGCCGGTGTACCTCTCGGAAATGGCTCCAACCAGTCAGCGCGGCGCTCTCTCGTCTTTAAATCAGCTGATGGTTACTCTCGGTATTTTACTTGCCTACATCATCAACTACGCCTTCACTCCAATTGAAGGATGGCGTTGGATGGTCGGGCTCGCAGCCGTGCCGGCGATTCTGCTTATGATCGGCGTAATCTTTATGCCGGAGAGCCCGCGTTGGCTGATCAAACGCAACCGTGAACAGGAAGCCCGGCACATAATGGGCTTAACACGCGACCAGTCAGAAATCGAAGATGAAATGAAACAGATGAAGGAAATTGAACACATTGAAGAAGGCACCGGCGATCTCCTGAAGGCAAAATGGCTGCGCCCAATGTTAATCGTCGGCTGTCTGCTCGCTGCCTTTCAGCAGTTGATTGGTATTAACTCCGTTATTTATTATGCGCCGACGATCTTCACGGAAGCAGGACTCGGCAATGCCGCTTCAATTCTTGGCACAGTCGGTATCGGTACGGTAAACGTGCTGATGACCCTGGTCGCAATAGCAACGATCGATAAGCTTGGCCGGAAAAAGCTTCTTTTAATCGGTAACGTTGGGATGGTGGCCAGTCTCGCGTCGCTTTCAATTATTTTGTTCAGCGTCGAACTCACCACAGCTATTGCCTGGCTGATCGTGGTCTTCCTTGGCGTATTTATTATGTTTTTCTCCGCCACCTGGGGACCGGTAGTCTGGGTTATGCTGCCGGAGCTTTTCCCAATGAAAGCACGTGGTGCAGCTACTGGTATTACAACGCTCGTACTGTCTCTGGCAAACTTAATTGTTTCCTTAACCTTCCCTATTCTATTAGGCGCTATAGGGATCAATTGGGTTTTCGTTATCTTCGCCTTCATGGGCGTTCTTGCCTTCTTATTTGTACTGCGGTTTATTCCGGAAACCAAAGGACGCAGTCTCGAGGATATCGAAAAAGATCTTCGCGGAGGGTTATCCTCCAAATCATAATAACTTTTTTAGACGGGCGCTTACAGGAGCGTCCGTCTTTTTCCGGTTTTAATTATCCGGGACACGGAAATACGTATCATACATGCTTATTTCTGAAGGAGGAAAATAATGAGCGAAGAAACGAACGAAGAGCTGTATAATCCAATGGCGGATAAGTATCTGCCGATGACCTCGGTGAAAAGCGGCAAAGAGCATACGGTAGCCCGGGGCGTACACGCTTATACAAATAAAATCGTTAATCTCTGTACTATCGAGCAGCATGATAACAACAACAACAACTGGGTGCTGGTTGATACCGGCATGCCTAAATCCTCGAATAAAGTTATTCAGGCGGTCGAGGATTTATACGGTACAAACAATAAACCAAACGCCATCATACTCACACACGGTCATTTTGATCATGTGGGTACAGTAGTGGAGCTCGTGAAAAAATGGAACGTTCCCGTTTACGCCCATCCGGAGGAGATGCCTTATCTGACCGGAAAGAAAGCCTATCCACAGGCGGACAGCTCTGTAGACCGCGGACTTGTGGCTAAGATGTCGCCGCGGTTTCCAACCGAGCCCGTCAATCTGGGAGATTTCGTACAGCCGCTTCCGTCCGACGGCTCTGTCCCTGAGTTGAGCGAGTGGAAATGGATGCACACACCGGGACACACACCGGGGCACATCTCGCTGTTTCGTGAAGACGACCGTACCCTTATCGCCGGTGATGCTTTTGTTACCGTAAAACAGGAGTCCCTCTCCCGTGTTACAACGCAAAAGCTCGAAATCCACGGCCCTCCGAAATATTTAACAATGGACTGGGTCGCCGCTAAAAGCTCCGTTGAAAAACTAAACAAACTCGAGCCAGCCGCTGCAATCACCGGCCACGGCATGCCTATCCGCGGCAGCGCGCTGCAGGACGGGCTGCAAAAGCTCGCAGACAACTTTGATACCATAGCCGTACCGGAGACGCAGACGCACGATACGCGGCAGTAGCAAAAAAAGGCCTTTCGGAGTTTTTATCCGAAAGGCCTTTTTCATTTATGATTTTTTATTGGCTACTGCTTCGCGTTCAGTGATGGCCTGCTTGGCCGTAATAAGGGAAAGCTTATACACATCGTCTATGCTGCACCCTCTCGATAGGTCATTCACCGGCTTGTTCAGGCCCTGAAGAATCGGGCCGATAGCATCATAGCCGCCGAGACGCTGGGCGATCTTATAGCCAAGGTTGCCGGACTCGAGACTTGGGAAAATAAATATATTTGCCTCGCCGCGAAGCGGGGAATCCGGTGCTTTCTTTTGAGCCACCGCCGGCACAAACGCAGCATCAAACTGGAATTCCCCGTCAATGACAAGATCCGGCCGGGTCTGCTGGGCGGTTTTTGTCGCTTCGGACACCTTCTGCGTTTCCATGGAAGCGGCCGAGCCTTTGGTAGAGAAGCTGAGCATCGCTACTTTTGGATCGATATCGAATGATTTTGCCGTTTCCGCGGTGGAAATCGCAATTTCCGCCAGCTCTTCAGCACTTGGAGATATATTAATGGCACAATCCGCGAACACGAATTTGTGATCCTCTTTCACCATAATAAATACGCCGGACGTTTTTTGAATACCCGGTTTTGTTTTAATAATTTGAAGCGCCGGACGCACGGTGTCACCGGTAGAGTGAGCTGCCCCGCTGACAAGCCCGTCTGCAAAATCCATATATACAAGCATTGTACCGAAATAATTGACGTCCTTCAGCTTTTCTTTTGCTGTCCGCTCTGTCTCTTTCCCCTTTCGTCGGGAGACAAATGCAGCTACAAGCTCGTCCATTTTTTCATACGTTTCCGGGTTGAAGACAGTAACGTTCTCAAGGGAGACGCCTAAATTCTGTGCCCTGGCCTCTATCTCCTGCTCGTCTCCAATAAGAATTGGGGTAAGCACATTTTCTTCCCCGAGACGTGAAGCTGCCTGGACGACGCGGTCATCGTCCCCTTCCGGCAGTACGATGGAAGGATGTTCTTTTTTCACCTGATCATAGATGGATGCGAAAAGATCGCTCAACAAAATTCCTCCTCAAAATATTGTAAACAAGTGTATATGGTGTTGATTTCATTGTAGTAGTTCTTCAGACAATTAGCGAAGCTCCTGCGGAGAAGCATTCGTTTATTCATTATGAAAATACCTGCACAGTTTTCATACATTAGCATACTCCTTCTGTCAGAAAAAATAAACCGGGACGAATAAATTCAATGATTTGTAAATTTTCACACTTTTGTCCCCCCTCTTAATTCCTGATACAGAAGGGATGGCCGTTTTCAACTGCAATTATGCACGTGTCACAAATTGCTCAATCATATTCGTTTTGGACGCTTTCGTACTGTGGTATAGTGGGCAACGGAAGGCTTAGATGAAGGAGGAATCATGATGAGCGAAGCTTCTCAAACACTGGACGGCTGGTATTGCCTGCATGACTTCCGCCACTTTAACTGGCATGCATGGAAGCAGGTGCCAAGCGAAGAGCGCGACCAGATGGTTAACGAATTCCATCGTATGATTGAAGGATTTCAGCAGGTGGAAGAGGCTGAACAAGGCAGCCATGCTTTATACACGATTGTCGGTCAAAAAGCTGATTTTGTTATCATGGTGCTCCGTGAGACCATGAAAGAGATTCACGATATTGAGCTTGCTTTCAATAAATCCGGGCTGGCAGCTTACACGACCCCTGCCTACTCATACGTTTCCATCGTAGAGCTTGGAAACTATATGCCTCCGGAAGACGACAGCGATCCTCTCGATAACCCATGGATCCGTGGCCGTATTTACCCTATCCTGCCGAAATGGGAGCATTTCTGCTTCTATCCGATGGACAAAAAGCGGGAGGGCGAAGACAACTGGTATTCGCTTCCGATCGATAAACGCCGCGAATTAATGAAAGCACATGGCATGACCGGCCGGCAGTACGCCGGAAAAGTAAAACAGATTATTACCGGATCCACCGGCCTTGATGACTGGGAATGGGGAGTCACTTTATTTGCCCATAACGCCCTCCAGTTTAAAAAACTCGTGTACGAAATGCGTTTTGATGAAGTCTCTGCCCGCTACGGCGATTTTGGAGCCTTTTATGTCGGAAACATTCTCGAGCCCGAAAAAATCCAGGCATATTTTTCTGTATAATAGAACGAACCGCCAAAGTGAGCATACACTTTGGCGGTTTTTTATCTTTGAGCCCCCTGCAGAATCCGTATATTTCCCGGGAAATGTTTTCGCTCTCCGTGGCGGATTAAAATCTTCTCAAGCTTTGCTTTCAGTTCTTTCCATTTTTCTTTCTACAATGTCTTCGACGGAATACGTCCGGCCATCCATATCTTTATAAATAAGATTATTCCGGTTAAATTCCGTCGGCGAATGGAGGCCTGCCGCCACTGCTAAATTATGCATCCCTTCCCGCATCGAAATTATAAAATTAGTGACGCGGTAGGATTTTTCTTCAATATCAAGAGCCTCCTGCCGCTTCGGATCAGTCGTGGCCACCCCGACCGGGCACTCGTTGGTGTGGCAAACCTGGGCCATGATACAGCCGACGCTCACCATGAATCCTCTCGCCACATGGATCAAATCTGCGCCCAGGGCCAGTGCAGTGACCGCCTTATTCGGCGTTAAAAGCTTCCCGGAGGCAATGATGGTGATTTTGTCTCTAATTCCTGCTTCAAGCAGTGCTTCTTCAAGCATCGGCAGCGCTGAAAAAAGCGGGAGGGCTACACTGTCCGCCATTTCTTTGTAGGAAGCTCCCGTGCCGCCCTCGCTGCCGTCCAGTGTAATGAAGTCGGGGAGAACCTCTGAAGTCTTCAGCTCTTCTGCCAGCTTGGAAGCGTGCTGTCTTGAGCCAAGCGTAATTTTAATACCGACGGGTTTTTCGCTCAGCTGTCGCAGTTCTTCAAGAAAAGACATAAGCTTTTCGGTTGTTTCAATATCTTTAAACCGATTCGGGCTGTCTATCGTTTTCCATGGCTCCACGTTCCGCACAGCGGCAATTTTTTCGGTAACCTTAGCCCCGTCAACGTGTCCGCCCCGCTGCTTTGCTCCCTGAGCCAGCTTTATCTCTACAGCCTTCACCTGCTCATAAGCTGCCTGTTCCTGAAACAGCTGCCGATTAAAGCTGCCGGCACGGTCTCTTGCACCGAACAATCCCGGGCCGATCTGCCACATGATGTCCGCTCCGCCCTTAAGATGATAGTCTGACAGCCCGCCTTCCCCGGTGTTCATCCAGGAGCCGGAAGCCCGGGCGTTTCCTATGGACAATGCTTCGATCGCCCGGTCTCCGAGCGACCCGTAGCTCATGCCTGACTGGCCGATGAGCCCCTTAACACGGAAGGGATGCTTGACCCCGCTATGTTTTCCAAGCGTCAGAATGTCCTGCTCATCCAGCAGAAACGGATCGAACGATTCCTCCACCCGGTGCTCCTGTCTCGTAAACAGCCGTTCGTTGTCAATTTCATATACTTTGGACGGGACTGCTTCCGCCCTCCGGTCCCGGCGTACATCCTCTTCAAGCGTAGGATACATGTCGTTTACAATATAATAGCCATTCGTATTAAAGTCCTCTTTCGACCCGTAACCAAGCATGCGTGTTTTATATTTACCAGCCTTTACCGTAGAAATGAACTGCTCTCTTGAAAATGGTTTTCCTTCAAGATCGTTGTTAAATAAATACTGGCGAAACTCCGGACCTGTTTTTTCAATTAAATAACGCATTCTCCCGAGAACCGGGAAATTTTTTAAAATAGCGTGCTGCCTCTGCCGGCGGTCCTTAACGTACATCCAAAGCACCAGGCCTGCCGGCACTAAGACGATAAAAGCAATTAACAGACCCAAAAGAATAATAATAGCTGTTTCCATCTCCAAACGTCCTCCTTTCCTTTCACCTTTTTCAGGCGATCGTTCCACGTTCATTTGAAAACTGCAGGTATTCTTCATTATCTATGATTTTTTTCAGCGTCTCTACTGTCCTCCGGACTTCTTCATACGTATTGTACAACGCTACCGGCGCAATCCGGATGTAGGAAGGTGCCCGGAAATCAGGCACGATGCCCTCAGCTTTCAATGCCTTGCAGATGCCGGCAGCGTATTCATGTTTAAAAAGCACATGTCCGCCTCTCAAAGCGGGGTCCCGCGGGCTTATCACCTTCAGGCCGCTGCCAATACCGGAATCAACCAGATCAATCATATAACCGGTTAACCCCAGGGACTTTTCCCGAATTCGTTCGATTCCTGCTTCCCCGAACATTTCCAGAGACCCGATCAATGGAGCCATGCTCAGCACATGCGGGGTCCCGATTTCGTAGGCTCCGGCCGATTCTTCCGGCTCGAGGGTATGCTTCATATCAAACTGGACAGCTTTTTTTGAACTGAACCAGCCCGCAAGCCCCGGCGATCCCCCAAAATGCTTTTCATGGACGTACAGTCCTGCAACAGCTCCCGGTCCTCCGTTCAAATGCTTATAATTGCACCAAACGGCAAAATCGACGCCCCATGCGTGAAGCTCGTGCGGTACTGACCCGACCGAATGACAAAGATCGAGGCCGACCATAATGCCTCGGGCATGGGCTTCTTTAGTTAACCGCTCCATATCGAGCACCTGGCCGCTCCGGTACAATACGCCCGGAAGAAACAATAGAGCGGTATCGTCATTCATCCTATCAATAATATCATCTTCATCAAGCATCCCGTCCCGGCTCGGCGCCTGAACCAGCGCTTCTTCACCCAGACCGCGCAAATGAAGCTGGCTTTTTAATGCGTAAATATCGGTAGGAAAAGCCGCATCATCTGCGAGTATTTTGTATCGTTCAGCAGTAGGCTGATAAAAGGTAGCAAGCATCTGATGAATATTTACGGTCGTCGAACCGGTAACAATCACCTCTGTCTCTTTTGCCCCGAGCAGCGGAGCCGAAGTCTGGGCCAGTTTTTCCGACAGGTAATACCAGGGATGGCTTCCGTTTGTCCATCCCTCAATACCCAGATTCCTCCACATATCCATAATTTCCTGTACGCTTTTTTCCGCCCTCTCCGACAGCAGTCCGAGCGAGTTTCCATCCAAATAAATCGTCTCACCCATATAGAATTCCCGGCGGTATTTCCGGAGTACATCATCGTCATCCAGTTTTTTCGCATAAGCCTTTGTATGTAAGCTTTCTATATCCATAGGATCCCTTCTTTTTGCATAAATATTATTTTTAGTTCCCATTTTATATATGATTCTCCCGGCAAGTGAAACATTAACTGCTCTTTGCACCATACTAACAGAAATATTCCGCCGCTCTCTTTGGCACAGACACTGGGTTGCTATTTTTACAGTTACAGCTTATAATCATTCTCGGACTATAAGTGTATACGCCGTCGCTGCCTTTCCGGCAGCGATTTTTATATGAAGACGTATCAACCGGAAAAAGGAGGAGCTGTATGACCTGGGATATGCTGACGGTGATAGGCACCATCGCTTTTTCCATCAGCGGGGCAATTGTCGCTATGGAGGAAGACCTTGATATATTTGGAGTGTTGTTTTTAGGATTTATCACAGCGTTTGGAGGAGGAGCGATTCGAAACATTCTGATCGGGGTTCCAGTGTCGGAGCTTTGGAGCCAGGGTCTATTTTTCCAGGTTTCCTTTTTCTCTATTCTGCTGTTTGTGCTGTTTCCAAATATTTTAATGAAGCACTGGCACAGCTGGGGGTCATTTTTTGATGCCATCGGCCTTGCTTCTTTTGCGATGCAGGGGGCCCTTTTTGCAGTGGAAATGGGCCATCCCCTCAGCGCTGTCATCGTGGCAGCGGTACTCACGGGCAGCGGCGGCGGACTGATCCGTGACGTGCTCGCCAACCGAAAACCGATGGTGCTTCACTCGGAGGTCTACGCCCTATGGGCACTGGTCGGCGGCTTATTTATCGGTATGGGCTGGGTTACCGGCGGCTTTGGCCTGTTCCTGCTGTTCGTTCTGCTCGTTTCCGGCCGTGTATGCTCCTACCGCTTTCAATGGAAGCTTCCCCACCGAACGATTCCCTCCATGTAAATCCCTCCCGCCAGTCTTTGGCGGGTTTTTTGTGTTCAACATACCGTAGATATGAGTAAAAATGAAGCCTTCGTAAAATTATAAAAAAGACTGCTCTTCTATGAGCAGCCTTCAAAGCTTCGTCCTATACTGTTTTTTTATTTCTTTTCTTTCCGTAAATGCTTGTGGCAAGCTCAGGTGCTTTCTGGAACAAATATACTCCGGCGAGAGCCGAAAGAAGAATAAAAATACTGCTGAAGGTCCGCAGCGTGCCTGTAGCAAGTGCTGCAATGATAATGGAGAATTCCCCGCGCTGGGTTAAAGATAAGCCTGCACGCAGAGCTACCTTGGATGACAGGCCGTACAGCTTCCCGCCTGCAAATCCGACAATTATTTTCGCAGCCACTGACCAGAAAAGCAGCACGAGAAGCATCGGAATCATCGGCACTCCTTCCCCAACCTCAATCGTTGTGCCGAAATAAACAAAAAACATTGGGAGAAGCAGATCCCGGAAGCGCACGACCAGGCCTTCGAGCACGTCGCTCCGTTTCACTTCAGCCAGAATAATGCCGGCCAGAAAAGCGCCCAGCACCTCGGATAAATCCAGGTACAAAGCAATACCGCCGTACGAAAGCGCAATACCAAACACGAAAAGGAGAAAAAAATCCTCATCCATATAGCGGTCCACAAATGAACGCAATTTTCGGAAAACAAATATTCCGAGCAGGACTGCTCCTGCCACCAATATAATAATTTGAACGAAGGTCCATCCGAGCGTGCCTATAGTAACTCCGCTGCCTACGGTCATGCTGACAAGCACCGCCACGAGGACCGGGGCAAATAAATCCTCAAAAATGAGGAGGCCGAGTATAAATTCAGACTCGGGGTTTGCCATCCGTTTAGAGTTTTCAAGCATTTTGGCTGTGATCGAAGAGCTTGTCGCGTAGGTGACTCCGCCTATGATTAGTGCTTCAAGCCATCCAAGCCCAAACGCCAGCGTAATACCTACAGTAACTCCGAAGCTGAGCACAATGTCCAGAACTCCGGCCCGGAAAACTTTTGTTGCGACATGCATGAGCTGCCGGACTGGAAATTCCATCCCCAGCATAAAAAAAAGCAGGACAATACCGATCTCACCGGCAAAATACAGCAGGTGAGAATCTGCCAGCCAGCTGCTGACGACAATTCCAATTAATAGATAGATGATGACATCAGGGAATCGCATTTTAAAGGACATCCATCCCCCGACAAAAAGTACGAGCAGCATCAATCCCGCAGCAAGCAAATTAGGCATTTCCGGCATAAGAATTATCCTTTCGCCTTACAAACTTCTTCAAAGCGCCCAATAATGTCTTTTTTTCCGACAACGAGCAGGGTATCCCCGGCCTGAATGATAAAATCATCCTCCGGCTTCGGAAGAATATCGTTATCCCTCATAATGCCGACAATAGAAACTCCTTCCGGTATTGATGTCTGGGCTTCTTCCACTGAACGCACATCCATCTTAGAGCCCTTTTTCACCTTGATCCAGTCAACAAGCATTTTCTTTCTTAACAGGCGAAAACGCTCAAAGCTTTCTTCATCCACGGGGTCCTCATGAACGCCAAGCAGGCGGGCGCCCAGTTCTCTCGCTTCATCAGATGTGAATATGGTTGAAAAAAGCGCTTCATCATCGTCCTCGTCTTCCACAAAATAAATTTCTCTCTTGCCGCTATGGTGTACGATCATGACCGTGGTTATACCGTCCCGGTTTTCAAACGCTATCCGTTTTCCTACCCCCGGCAGGTCATGTTCTCTGATTCTCATTTGTCATTCCTCCTGTGATTCTTTTCGTCATCCGTCAAAACGGTGCATCCAGCTATTAAACGCCTGCACGAACTTTTTTGCGTGCTGCGTGATTTTTTCATCCTCAAGCGTATCCAACTCTTTGTTCATTTTTCCTCTCACTCCTGCCACCAGCATTTTCGGCCCTGGCATTACATAGGCCTCAGCAGCTGTAAGTGTCTGCCGGACCTGATACTGGGATAAAGCCGTGCCGCCGCCCCCAGGAGTCGCTCCGGCAAGCGCAAAGGCACGGTGGGTCAGAGCGGAGTGCGCAGGCGGACTGGACGCCCAGTCCAGGGCGTTTTTTACAACGCCCGGCATCCCGTTATTGTATTCGGGGGTTACGATAATAACCCCGTCCGCACGCATCATTGCTCGTTTCAATTCTACAACAGATTCGGGGGTTCCTGCTTCTTCCACATCGGCATGGTAAAGCGGGATGTGATGCAAAAATGCTTCTTCGACCTCCCAGTGCTCCGGAAACTCAGCTTTCATTAAATCCAGCAGCTTCCGGTTATAGGATTCCTTCCGCAGACTCCCGCATATCACCGTTACATTCATCTGTTCCTCTGTCATAAGGTTCACCGCCTTTGCCTTCATCTTCTAGCCTCATTATACATTTTTTCTGCTCTTTTACCCTAGCAATCACACTTTTTTCTAAAAGTATTGAATCGTGCTTTGACTTCTATATATATTTATATTAGCATATGCTTATATAATAAATTCAGCAATTGCCTGATTAAATTTAGAAAGAAACGGATGCCGAATCGTTTTCGGCCCGGCCTGGAGGTATTTATGAACACCCTGCTCGCAGTTATTATTTTTCTTATCACGCTCGTATTGGTTATTTGGCAGCCGAAAAATTTAAATATTGGCTGGTCTGCCTGCGGAGGCGCTATTATCGCTCTTATCGCAGGCGTTGTCAGCTTTGGAGACGTCGAAACCGTTATTGGCATCGTATGGAATGCTACGCTCGCCTTTGTTGCTATTATCATTATCAGTCTGATTCTCGACAGAATTGGTTTTTTTGAATGGGCTGCTCTACACATGGCAAAAATCGCCGGAGGAAGCGGCCTGCGGATGTTTATTTACATAATTCTGCTCGGAGCCGTCGTTGCTGCGCTTTTTGCCAATGACGGTGCTGCCCTTATACTGACGCCTATCGTTCTCGCGATGGTAAGAGCGCTTGAATTTAAGGAACGTATGATTCTTCCGTTCATTATGGCCAGTGGTTTTATCGCTGACACAGCTTCCCTGCCCCTGATTATCAGCAACCTCGTAAACATCGTTTCTGCCGACTTTTTCGGTATCGGCTTTGTTGAATACGCGACCCGGATGATTGTTCCAAACTTTTTCTCTATCGGGGCGAGCCTTCTTGTCCTCTACCTTTTTTTCCGGAAGGATCTTCCCGGAAGGTATGACGTTACAAAAGTAAAAAATCCGAAGGACGCTATCCAGGACATAAAAATGTTCCGGTTCTCATGGGTGGTGCTTGCGGTGCTGCTTGTCGGGTACTTCGTCAGCGAATTCGTAGCAGTTCCCGTCTCCGTCATAGCCGGTATCGTGGCGTTATTCTTCCTGCTGATGGCCCGCCGCAGTCCGGCTGTTGAAACAGGCAAAGTATTAAAGGGAGCGCCGTGGGATATCGTTTTCTTTTCAGTGGGAATGTACGTCGTCGTTTACGGCCTTCAGAACGCCGGGCTTACCGAGCAGCTGGCAGTTGTGATACAGGCAGCTGCTGATGAGGGTTTATTTGTCGGAACACTTTCGATGGGCTTCATCGCCGCTCTCTTATCTTCTGTCATGAATAACATGCCGACAGTGATGATTGATGCTTTGGCTATTTCAGAAACAGCTACTTCCGGAGCTGTACGTGAAGGCCTTATTTACGCCAATGTGATCGGCAGCGACCTGGGGCCGAAAATCACTCCGATCGGCTCTCTCGCTACCCTGCTGTGGCTTCATGTGCTGCGTCAGTTCGGCTTTCATATTTCCTGGGCTTATTACTTCAAAGTCGGTATCATTCTGACCATTCCAACGCTTTTTATTACTCTTGTCGGCCTCTATGTATGGCTGTTAATCATTGGCGGCTGACCGGAAACAGCCGGTCATTTCCCGGGAAATATGACACCTTCTGCGCTCGAATATGAATACCTGACAGGCTTACTGAATGAATTAGTTGAATAACAGCAATATTGTTGTTACCCTTGGCAGAGTTGCAAATGATAATTATCCAGCGCCCGGCTCCGGCAGTTTAAACTTACGGAGAGCAGGGAATGTATTCAGCAGTTTGCAGGCATAGAAAAAAAGGTATAGATATATTCTATACAGGTTTAAAAATTAAGGAGGCTCACTCTTGGAAATTACAAACGGTGCTAAAGCAGTACTAGAACCGCTGATGGAAGAAAACAACATGGACCACCTTCGCGTGGCAGTCGAAGAAATGGAAGAATCCTCTCAAATCGGTCTTGTTCTTCAGGATCCACAGGAGAGCGATCAGGTGCTCGAAGCAAACGGTATTAAAGTAGCAGTGGATAACCGCGTTACAGACTTAATGCAGGACGTTACGCTCGACACCCAGGAAAATGAAGACGGCGAAACACAGCTCGTCATGGCCGGTCTTCCTGAAGCTGAATAACAAGCGCCCCAAAAACAGTTCTGCTTAAACAGCAGAGCTGTTTTTTTGTTTTCGAAGCCTTTTTTTGTCGCATTGAGCCGAAATTTCGGCTTACTTCATTAATTATTTATAGCCTGGACCGCTTGTACCAGTTGTTGACTGCGCTTTCAATGTTGGCACGTTCCTTGCATATACATAGAGTGCATCCTGCAAAATTATAAGGAGGGTTCATTCATGAAAGCAGCAGTGGTTAATGAATTTCATCAAAAACTGGAGATTAAAGATATTCCGGTGCCTGAACTTGATTACGGAGAAGTGCTTGTCAAAATTCATTCATGCGGTGTCTGTCATACCGATTTGCATGCAGCTCACGGCGACTGGCCGGTTAAACCAAAGCTGCCTCTCGTGCCGGGACACGAGGGTGTAGGCACAGTGGAAAAGGTTGCAGATGGCGTCAAATCCATCAAAATCGGCGACCGCGTCGGCATTCCGTGGCTTTACTCTGCCTGCGGTGAATGCGAATTCTGTCTTTCGGGAAGAGAAACACTCTGCCAGCAGCAGCTGAATGCCGGTTATTCCGTAGACGGAGCCTACGCGGAATACTGTAAAGCTCCCGCCCACTATGTAACAAAAATTCCGGACAGCCTGGACTTTGATACAGTGGCTCCACTTTTCTGCGCTGGGGTGACAACGTACAAAGCGCTCAAGGTCTCTGAAGCCAAACCGGGTGACTGGGTCGCCATCTTTGGCATCGGCGGACTCGGGCACGTTGCCGTACAATACGCGAAAGCCATGGCCTTAAACGTTGTAGCTGTCGACATACGCGACGACAAGCTGGAGCTCGCAAAGGAAATGGGAGCAGACATGACCATTAATAGTATGAACGATGATCCCGGCAGGATACTGATGGAAAAATTAAACGGAGTAGAAGCCGCTATCAGCGTAGCTGTCAGTCCAAAAGCGTTTGAACAGGCGTACTCGACGGTCAAACGGGGAGGAAATTTAGTCATTGTAGGCCTTCCAGTCGGGGACCTTCCAATTCCTATTTTTGACACAGTCTTAAACGCCGTGAACGTTAAAGGCTCCATTGTCGGTACACGCAAAGACCTGCAGGAGTGTCTCGAACTCGCAGCTAACGGTAAGATCCGCCCGATTATTGAAACGAAAGAACTGGATGATATTAACGACGTATTTGATTCAATGGAAAAAGGCGATATCAACGGCAGGATTGTACTCAAAATTCAGGACTAGATTACCGGTAAAGTTACGAAACGCTTACACAAAGTAAAACCCGGACGGGCTCCTCTTCCCGCCGGGTTTTGCTGATTTTTCTTCCCGAATTTATTCATTCAGCCAGTAGCGCAGCTTTCTGGTATTCACTCCGAGCATTTCTGCTGCCTCCCGGCGGTTTCCACGGGTGAGCATTAAAGCGTGGTCAATAATATCCTGAATACTTTTCTTTTCTTCACTCCGTATATCTTCAACAGTGCTTTCAAGCGACAAATAGTTAGTCTCTTCGAGCTCCTGCTTTTTCTGTCTGAGCCAGTCCCCTGATACAATCCGGTTCCTGGCAGCAGTTTTCCAGCTTGAGGGCCTCATGTTTAAATGGCGGCGTTCAATACTTCCGTCTGATTCTGCGGCCGCCCGGATCAGTACGTTTGTAAGCTCCCGGATATTGCCCGGCCAGTGGTGAGCCTGTAACGCCTCCAAAGCTTCCAGACTGATCACTGTATTTGCCGGAGCTTCTTTGCGGAGAATCGACTGGGCCACCGCAGGGATATCTTCCTTTCGTTCCCGCAGAGGCGGAATAGTCAGCCGGACGACCTCGAGGCGGTACAGCAGGTCTTCACGAAATTCTCCTGCCTCTGCAGCAAGATGCAGGTCCTGGTTTGTGGCAGCAATGATACGGGCTTTTGTTTTAATCGGGCGTTCACCACCCACCCGGTAAAGCTCTCTCGTTTCGATTACCCGCAGCAGCTTCACTTGCGTCGAGAGTGATGCTTCCCCAATTTCATCAAGTAAGAGCGTCCCTTCCGAGGCCAGTTCAAAATAACCCTTCCGTGTTTTATTTGCCCCGGTAAAGGCTCCTGCTTCATGACCGAACAACTCACTTTCGAGCATCTGCTCCGGCAGTGCCCCGCAGTTCACACCGAGAAATAAGCGCTCCCCCGACCCGGCAAGCTCATGAATAAAGCGGGCGGCTACCTCTTTTCCTGTGCCCGTTTCTCCATCTATTAAGATTGTTAGAGGTTTTGGCGCAAAGCGCACAGCCAGCCGCACCACTTCTTTCATTGCTTCACTTTCTCCGGTTATCAAGCCGCTTCTTGCGGCTGCCTGTTCAATTTGTCCTGACACTTCCGGGTCTGACTCCGGCTGCTTTATTTTCTCTTCAATAATGCTGATATCTTCAAATGGCTTTTCAATATAGTCCTCCGCCCCCAGCTTAACTGCTTCCACAGCTGTATCAATTGTGCTGTATCCTGTCATAACAATACAGCGGCACGAGGGCTGCGCCTGCTTCAAGTCTGCGAGCAGCTTCAATCCGTTCGTATCAGGCAGCTTTAAGTCGATAAATGCCAGTTCATACAAATGGTTCTGGCCGCGAAGACGTTCATATTCCTTCCCGTCATGGGCAAGATCAATATGATGACCCTGTTCTACAAGCAGATAACGAAAAAACGTGCCTATATCATAGTCATCATCAATGACTAATATCTTCATACTTATCGCCTCCTCCATGAACTGGCAGCTTCAATTGAAAGGTACTTCCTTTTCCCTCTTCGCTTGTAAACGTCAGCCGCCCCCCATTTTTCTCTGCAATATCCTTACTTACCGACAGACCCAGGCCGGTCCCGTTCTGTTTTCTTTTCGTGGTGAAAAAAGGTTCAAACACTGACGGCTTCTGACTCTGGGCGATTCCGCATCCATTGTCTTCCACCTCAAGCACAACGCTTGAATGAATAACACTGGTTTTAATTTGGATCTTTTTATCCGTCTCTGCGCTGTCCTTTAACGCATCTTTTGCGTTCAGAAGCAGGTTGATAACTACCTGACCGACCTGATGAGGTCCTGCCTGGACAAATGGCAGAGCGGGCGTATAATGCTTTTCAATCAGGATATTCTCTTTTTCGATCTGAAAGCCAATCAGACTCAGTACATCTTCAACTGCTTCATTAATATCGCACTCCGTACTTTCTTCTTTTTCCGGACGGGAGAAAGAAAGCAGATTTTGCACGATCGTCCGGCAGCGGCGGCCCCCTCTTTCAATCGCCGCCGCAAGCTCCTTCGAAGGCCCTTCCTCTGTCAGACTACGCTGCAGTATCTGGGTGTTGCCGATCACCGCGATCAACGGACTGTTTAACTCATGAGCTACTCCGGCTGCCATTTCCCCTATCGCCGCGAGCTTTCCGGAATGCTGAAGCTGGGCTTCGGTTTTGATACGCGTCGTGACATCCTTAATATAAATAAGCAGTCCTTTCATTATCCCCTCTCCGTCCCGGACCGGATACGTCTGAATGTCGCAAACACTGCCATTTTTTAATGTCATCTGATAGTTTTTCATCGAATCGCCGCGGTAACTCTCTTCAATTGGACAGAACTCTTTCGTATCATGAAAAAGCAGGTCATGACAGCGGCGTCCGGCCACCGCCTCCGGAGGTTCGCCAAAAAAGGAGTGGGAAGCCTGATTACAGCGGACGATCCGGTGATCGTTATCGGTTAATATCAGTAGGTCCGCCACAGCCTGAAAGGTTTCCTCCCATTCCTTTTTGCCCTGATACACCTCCTGGTACAGTCTCGCGTTCTCCATCATAACGGCGATATGATCCGAAAGCTGTCGGAAGAAGCTGATATCAGACTGGTCACACTCGATCCGTTCAGCCGCAGCAAAGGTAAGAACGCCGATGGTCGATGCTTTAATCCGAAGCGGTATGACACACACATAGTAAAAATTCAAAGCCGAAAGCGTCTGCTCCTCCACAAACGCATACGCATCAGCAGGCTCCCATTCGTGAAAAACAATCATATTCTGTTCGATTGCTTTCCAGTACAACGACTCTTTTTTCGGAAGGTGCATACCTACTGCAGAGTCCTCTGCATAGAGAGGATAGACACTTTTTAATGACATGGCCCCATGCTCGATTAGCGATAAGCTTACCCGGTCGATCGGATACAGCTCGTAAATGGTTTCAAGAATATGCTGCAGTGCCGTCTCCATCGTTCCTGTAACCTGAAACCCCTTTGCTACTTCGCTCAAAATTTCAAGCTTACGATTCTTTTTTTCAAGTTCCGCAATTTTTGCTTTCAAGTCTGTATAATAGCTTTTTTTCGAGGCGCGGACCCCGGTTAATTTTTCAATCACCATCTCTTTTTCTGTGAACATACCGATGCTCCTTTATTCGTAAGCCTTTTTGAACAGCATTTCGATATCCTTCAAAGCTACGTCCCGTGGGTTGGTGATCATGCATGCGTCATCAAGGGCGATGCGGGCCATGCTTTCAAAGTCAGGGTCTCTCAGGCCGACAGAGCGCAGTGTCTTGGGAGCACCGATGTCATCTGCAAGAGCCCGGACGGCCTGAATGCCGTGTCTGGCACGGACCATTTCCCCGGCATTCACAGAAGCACCGAAAATATCGCCGATAGCAGCGAATCGGGGAGGTGAAGCAATTAGATTAAATTCCATGACATGCGGAAGCAAAATGCTGTTAATCTCTCCGTGCGGAAGAGCATAGCGTCCGCCAATCGCGTGGGACATCGCATGTACTGCACCTAAAATGGCATTGGAAAACGCAAGTCCCGCCTGCATGCTTGCCATCGCCATCGCACGCTTGGCTTCTACATTTGTGTGTGATGCCACCGACGGCCGCAGAAATTCAGCAGCCAGCTTCATCGCATTTACCGCATGCACATCCGTCAGCGGCGTCGCTGCCGCACTTACATACGCTTCTATACCATGGGTAATCGCATCAAGTCCGGTAGCTGCTGTAAGCAAATGATCTTTGGTCATCAAGACAAACGGATCGACAATCGCAATATCGGGCACGAGCGATTTAGAAACGATCGTCATCTTCTTTTTCCGCACCGGATCAACAATAATCGAAAATTGGGAGACCTCGGATCCCGATCCCGCCGTTGTCGGCACCATAATGACTGGTGGAAGTGGACTATGGATGTGGTCTACGCCTTCGTAATCTTCGATTTTTCCGCCATTGCTCACAATGACAGCCACCGCTTTAGCCACATCCAGCGCACTTCCTCCCCCAATGCCAAGTACAGCGTCACACCGGGCTTTATGATAGGATTCCACACCTTCTACTACCTGAGCTGTGTCAGGGTTCGTACTAATATTTGAAAAAAGGTGATACTCAAGGCCGGAAGCTTGTATACTTTCCATAGCCTGGACCGTCCAGCCGGCTTCTTTGACGCCCGGATCACTTACTACGAGTACACGCTGCGCTCCCAGACGCAGAAAGCTCTCACCTACCTGATGAATCGAATGATCTCCGAAAATAATTTCGGGAGCCATAAATTTTGAAATCATATCCTCACCACCATATTCAGCTGGAAATTTTTCATACGATTGAAAACGTTTACTTAATATGTATTTATTATCTCTTACCCTTGTTTAATGTGCAAAGACTTCCTGATCCTGTTTTAACGCAAAAAATTCCGGGGATCACTCTGGACCCACGGAAAAATAGTTTGTATAACCTTCGCAAAATACGGACGATTTAAGATGGAGCAAGCTGCGTAAATGTTTCTAAAGAACCTAAATGGCGTTGATGCACTACAAATTCCAGGTAATGCAGCGCGCGGGTCATCACAACGTACAGCAGTTTCACATCCAGCTCCCGGTCTGGATGATACGTTTTCTGCTCCATATAAACAAACACGGCATCAAACTCCAGCCCCTTGGCTAAATAGGAAGGAACAATGGCTACCTGCTCTTCCTGAAAATCTTCTTTTTCCCCGAGCACGTAACTGTCCAGGGTAGTTTCCGTTTCCAGTATGCGGTGCAGCTGCCGGCATTCATTCATCGTTTTTCCGATAATCGCGATGGAAGGAGCACCCTCGGTTCTCAGACCGTTCACCCTTGCTTCAATACGTGCTGCTGCCTCCCTGTTATGCTTAAAAGCAGTAACTTCCGGAAGCTCCCCGTGGCGTACCACCGGCCGGGCTTTGGGGAGATCCTGGTTAGTGCTTTGCTCAAGAACCTGGCTGGCCCTTTCCATAATTTCCTGCGTCGTACGGTAGCTCTGATTCAGCGTCGTATACGTCGCTTCCGGGAAAACATGCGTCTGTACGTCCTCCCAGTGCTGAATGCTCCGATAGCTGTGGATGCCCTGCGAAAGGTCGCCCAGGATGGTAAAAAGCTTGGTTTTGGTAACGGCCCGCAGCGTGTACAATTCGAACAGGCTGTAATCCTGTGCCTCATCGATGACTACATTTTTCGCCTGATGCTTCGTTTTCACACCCACAAGCATATGCTGCAGGTACAACAACGGAGCGGCGTCCTCGGCTTCTATCTTTTTTCCTTTGAGCACCTGCTGCTGATAAGCAGCCAGCTGGCCCGCCTCATCTTTCGAAAATTCCCCGAAAGTTTCCAGCTTTCCGGCGTTCTGCATAAGATTTTTATACACCGTATGGATGTCCGGCTTGGAAAACTGCTTCCCGTACGCTTTAATAGCCTCTGAGGCTTCCTGATCCAATTTTTCTGCGTACGCCTCCTGCTCATCCATCAACTGAACGACCATTTCCCTGCGTTTCTCCGGATCGCGAACATTTGACCGCACTTTTTCCATTCTGTCTTCATATACTTCTTTGACTTCTGCAATTACCCGCTTAATTTCTTTTTTAGCTGCTGCGTTGATTACTTTTTTGATTTTATCAATACGCTGAAAAGCAGGCATGTAGGCATATTGATCATGGTAGAGCTGCTTCACATGAGACGCCTCAACCAGAGTAAAACGGTCAACTGTTAAATCCTCAGCCTCAATCAAATCACTTGTTATATGTGCACCGTAGCCGTCAAGCATATTTTTACACGCCATAGATCCTTTAAATGCAGGAATCCAGGAGGAATCGTAAGCCTCGGTCCCACTTTCTTCAAGGAAATGCAGCAAATGATGATCCATCGGCTGAATAGTGTATTTTTTTCCCATCGCTGCCATAAAGAAGTCCTGAAACGTCGTCTGCCTTACCTCTTCGACGCCAAGCTCCGGCAATACTCCGGAAATATAGTGAAGAAACAGCTGGTTAGGGGCCAGAATCATCATATCTTCAGGATCGAAGGTGTCTGCATACGTATAAATGAAATATGAAATCCGGTGCATAGCTATTGTCGTTTTTCCACTTCCGGCTACACCCTGGACGATCAGCGGTTTGTCCATATCAGCGCGAATAATCCGGTTCTGTTCTGCCTGGATAGTAGTCACAATGTCTTTTAATCGTTTTTCCGCATTTGTCGACAAAGCATCCTGCAGCATCTGGTCTCTCGCTGTTATATCAATGTCCTGCATATGCTGCAGTTCGCCCTTTTGCACCTCAAACTGCCGTTTCAGAGATAATTCTCCGTCATGCTTTTCCCCTTCTGCTTCATACGACGCCGGACCGAGGCTGCCTTCATAATAAAGATTAGCAATCGGGGAGCGCCAGTCAACAATTACCGGTTCCTGGGTGTCGTTTTTTGTTAAAGATGTTTTTCCAATATACAGCTGTTCCGTCTGTCCGGTTGCCTCCCTTTTAAAATCAATGCGGGAGAAATAGGGTTCATCCTTTACTCGCACAAGGTCCCAATACTCTTTATTCGACATTTCCAGCAGCTGGGCATTTGCCAGTGTGTTCACATAGCTTAAACTGCTGTCCAGATGGTCCAGCTCTACAAGAGCTTCTTTAATATTTTGCTGATAGGCTGACTGATTTTCTACAGAGGATTCAAGAACTTCATAAATGTATTCTCTTGTTTTCTGCAGTCGCTCCTGCTCCTGTTCAAAAGCTTTGTCACTGTACTCGTGGGCCATGTTATCTTCCTTTCCGGTTATACTAAGTAGGCTTGAAGACGATCTACATTTCTATTCCATTACTAAATTTTTATCATTTAAGAAGGTATGCAAATAAACGAAAAAACATGCATCTCAATCATTCCAGGATGCATGTGTATCAAAAATTACTGGAGACTGCTATTATTTTATCATCCTTCAGCGATATATTTGTACTATTATTTAATATAACCATTTATAATTGAACATAATACAGATAAATTTAACACTGTTTCTCAAAATTTGTCGCCGGAACAGAAAAGGGATAGAATAACAATGAAGTTTTCATTTAAAGGCAGGTTTTTTTATGGATCAGGAAAGAGAAATCATGACTGTGGCCCAGGTCGCGGAATATTTACAAATCAGCGAAGTAACTACATATAAGCTTGTGCAGGAAGGCCGGATCCCAGGCTTCAAAATTGGGAGACACTGGCGCGTTCAAAAAGAAGATCTTCGTGAGTACATCCGCCGGCTTCAGCACGGTGAAACTTTATAATAGAGAATAAACTTAAAAAATAAGCACGTCCCCGACCAGAGAAAATCCTGGGGACGTGCTTATTTTTAATACTATCCGCTTCGTCTGCTAATACGAGGGCTTCGGAGACAAAAGAGCAAAAACCAAAGCTGTCGCCGGCAAAAGCATCATAAGCCATAAGATTGCCGTATAATTATTGAACCAGTCATAAAAAATACCAAATGGCAGCGGACCAAGAGCGGAGCCAATAACCATTACCGTCTGGGCAATGCTTTTAATACTCCCTAAATGCCTGGGGCCGAAATAATTGGGCCACACAATGCTTAACACAATACGTTCAAAGCCGTGGGCTACCCCCCACAGCACTCCAAAAATGATAGCTCCTGTCCAGGAATTTATAGTTAAAAGCACCAAAAGTGAAACAATATGTACCCCAAACGTCATCGCAAGCACATAATGCACAGCAATGCGGTCCACCAAATACCCTACAGCAAATGTTACCGGGAAACCGATAAAAGCCATCAAGGAAAGAATTAATGCCGCAAGCGAAATCGAAAGACCCTTTCCTTCTACGATAGATACTAAGTGGAAGGTAACACCTGTGTTTACAATTGCTGGCACGCTGACACAAAAAAGAATAAGCCAGAAGGCTCTGGTTCTGCGCGCTTCCTGAAGGGTCCAGCTTTTTTCCTGCATGCCTGTTCGCTGGCCCCGGACCTCCTCATGAGACGCTGGTCCTCTGCCATCGGGCTCCTGGCCAATATCCTGCGGCTGGTTCCGCACCACTAAGAAAGCCAGCGGCACAAAAACAAAAAGTAACAGTCCACCCCAAATTAACCATGTGTCCCGCCAGCCGACCATTTGGATCAGCCATGTGTTCAACGGGGGCAGGGCAGCGGCACCGACAAAGCCGCCAATCGCCATGACACTTAAGGCCCGGCCGCGCTTATGCACAAACCATTGCGGCACAAGCGTATTAGGAACCAGGGTCAGCGAACCCTGGCCAAATAATCGAATAGCAAAAAAGCCGATAAACATCATTACAGCACCTGTTAAAAAGGCATTCCAAATACAGGCGAGAGCCAAAAGAATTCCTGCAGCCCCCATTACCAGACGCTGGCCCAGACGATCGATTGCACGGCCGACGAAAAAAAGAGTAATACCGGCAGCCAGAGTACCAACCGAATAAATACCAGAGACAAAGGAACGTGAATACGAAAAATCCTGAATGTAATAATCAATAAAAATAGAAATCGAATACGTTTGGCCCGGTCCGGAAAAAAACATACTTAACGCGGATAAAGCCACAATCGCCCATCCATAAAAAATGGGACCCGACCCGTTTTTCGGTTTATCAGCCCGCATGTCGAAGCTCCTTTTCAGCATTTTCTCCAGAAACTATAAATAAATTCAGCTTCCTGGTCCGTTTGTTCATCTATGCTACTTTATCACAAAAGGGAGCATGGATTTTATCCTTAATTCATTAAAAAACGGCCTTCCAGATAAAAAATCCTTAATTTCAGCCGCCCCTTTTACCCTAAAGCTACATCCAGTATCATCATGACGCTGAAGCCAATCATCAGGCTGAAGGTAGCGAGCCGTACGTTGCCCTTTTCCTGGGAACCGGGGATGACCTCCTTGGCAACGACGAATATCATCGCTCCTGCTGCAAAACTGAGAGCAAACGGAAGCAGCGGCTGGATGATGATAACTGCAGCAGCACCAATTACTGCAGCCACCGGCTCTACAAAACCGGACAGCTGCCCGTAAAAAAAGCTTTTCTTTTTCGACACTCCGTCCCGGCGAAGCGGCATCGATACTGCAGTTCCCTCCGGAAAGTTTTGAATGCCGATGCCAAGCGCAAGCGCTACTGCTCCAGCGAGCGTAGAGCTGCTGAATTCCGAAGCCAGCGCCCCGAACGCTACCCCTACAGCTAGTCCCTCCGGAATATTGTGCAGAGTAATCGAAAAAACAAGCATTGTGGTCCGGTGCTTGGCATACTTGTCTTTTATTTCCGTGAAATATGTGTCTTCATCCATCATGGGGATGACCCTGTCGAGCAATAACAGAAAAACACCCCCAAGTAAAAAACCAATAACAGCTGGAATATAAGGTATTTGGCCCTGCTCCTCCGCCATATCAATGCCGGGAGAAAGAAGCGACCAAAAGCTCGCAGCAATCATGACCCCACCGGCAAATGCAAGCATACTATCCATCAGCTTCTGATTATTTCTGTTCGTAAAAAACACAACCGCAGCGCCTGCTGCAGTCATACCCCAGGTAAACAAAGAGCCAATCAGCGCCTGCAGTGTAGGATGCAGCTCCGCAAACCACTCCATAATATAATCTCCTTTTCACTCTATTAAAAAAAGTTTCCCTAAGGAAAGTCTAACGTTATTCTATTCCTTGTTGTAAAAGTTTGTCAATCGACAAACGTAAAGCCGCCTCCGTCTGGAGAGCGGCTCTATTCTTTCACTTTTAAATAATCGTGTTGACCCCTTCAGTGTCTGTCACAATGAGAAGGATCTTTCCTTCATCGAGTTCATCCTCGTACTCATGAGCTTCTTCCTGGGATAACCCAATTCCCTCCAGCTTGTTTCGGAGTTCATCACCTTTTTTGCTGAACATATTTCCTACTGCATTTTTTATTCCTTCTTCTTTCATGCCGACAGTGTTGGCATTCGCATTCTCCGCGATACGGCCGGTGCGGTCGTTATCGTGGGTCATAACGTACACGTTACTTTTATCAATGCCCTTCTCAGCTAAACGCTGAACGTCCTGCTGCAGAGCCTCGTCATTAGTGTATTCTCTCACGAATGGTTTCATAAGAACCTCCCTTTAATGTTTACTGCTATTCTAATAAACAATTCTGACTCTGTTTAAACCATTTCCCGGCAAACTCCCTCTTTTCACCTAGAGAGCGTGGGGGTCTATGTAGTCCAGAAACTTCGTTTCAAATAAATGTACATTATAGTTCACCAGGCCTACGACCGTTTTCGTAATAAAAGAATCCTCGTTTTCTTCTCCCGGCTCGTACGTGGATTTAATAATTCCGTACTCTTTAAACGTTTCATTGTGAATTGTTTTTAAATCTTCTCTCGTCTTTTCCAGATCCTTCACGGTGTAAGTAACCTGCGATCCTGCCTCACAGCAGTCCGGATACCGTCCACGAAGTAATTCTGCCGAGCGTTCCATAATGTTTAAAATAATCGCTGATTTATGCTTTTGAGATTCCATCGTTTCAGGCTGAAGCTTTTCAATATCCTTCATGTGATATTTTTCCTGAATGATAATATCATCCAGAAAAAGAATAATTGCATGGATCTTGTCTGAGATAAATACTACTTCACGGTCCTCTCCCTGCATTGCGAAACCACCTTTATTAATTTTTAGTTTAACCTATGCCGATCGCCCTAAAATCTATACCCCTTTTATCCTTAGATCATCCGGTAAATTTAAAAAAAGATATAACTCTTTAAAATTTTGATTGCACATATATGTTTTAATATACATGTTAAAAATATAATAATTACATAAATAACTTTGATTGATTTGTATAGCGCAAGGGTATATCGTTAGCTGTAAAACTATTTACCTACTTTTGACTGAATAAGGCAGGAGCAATGCTTATGAATTTATTGTCCGGAACCTATTCTATTTCTCTCATTTTTTCATCGGTGTTCATCGCCGTATTTGCTTCGTATGCTGCATTTCATATTGCCGGCCGCGTTGTACATACGAACTATGCAAATAAGCACTTATGGACTGCCGGGGGAGCAGTGTCTCTCGGGGGCGGCATCTGGTCGATGCATTTTGTGGCCATGCTCGCCTATGACATTGGCATGCCCGTTTCTTATGAACCGCTTTTTTTAACTTTAAGTATTCTGCTGGCCATACTTTCAAGCTGGGCTGCATTTGCCATTATTCAATTCACCAGGCCTCGGCTCCTCTATCACGCTGCCGGCTCCTGCCTTGTCGGAACGGGCATCATTTCTATGCATTACGTGGGCATAGAGTCAATGCAGATGCCGGCCTCCATTTCCTATAATCCCTGGCTCGTTTTCCTGTCTATTGTTATTGCTGTAGGTGCCTCCTTTACCGCTCTCCGCCTGTTTTCTTCAGTGCCGGGCAACCCAAGCCGGTCTCTCAGCCAAATCGCTTATATGAGCAGCGCAGCAATTATGGGAGCAGCCATTTCAGGTATGCATTATACAGGTATGGCAGCAGCTTCTTTTCAACCAGATGAGGGCAATGTAACGCCTGCTGGCACCGTTGATTCGCATATGCTTTCCATTTTTATCAGTGTCAGTATTACTGCGATTATTTCTATTGCTCTTATCGCCGCTTTCTTTGACAGAAAGGTAGAATCAAGCGAAAGCCGCTATGGCCTGCTGGATGATTTGTATCAATCCATTATCCATTCGGCCAATGATGCCATTATTACGTTAGACGAATACGGAAGGATAGTAGCCTGGAATCAGGCGGCCAGAACGATCTTTGGTTACAAGGAAGCTGACATTCTTGGCTCTTACTTTACCGCTCTTGTGCCTGAAAAATATAAACAGATCTACTGGCAACGATTTGAACGTTACCAATCCTTACCTGACGGGGGCTCCTCCGGCAATACTTACGAATTGGAGGCCCTTCATGAAAACGGCATCTCTTTTCCTATAGAGCTTTCCCTTTCCGGACAGCAAAGCGGTACGCATTCTTACGTGACCGGTATCATACGGGATATTTCAGAGCGGGTCTGCTATCAAAAACGGATTGAAGAACTCATTTACCGGGACGAACTCACCCGGCTGCCCAACCGGCGAATGCTTCAGGAATATCTGGATGCCTGTCTGGACTCCGGTGCTGAAAAGGACCCCTCCCTTGCCGTTTTGTTTATCGATTTGGACCGCTTTAAAAACGTAAATGATAGGTTCGGCCATGCTACCGGGGATCTGCTGCTTAAAGAAGTGGCCGCCCGTATTAACAGCCTTCTTCAAAAAAAGGATCTTTTAGCCAGGCAGAGTGGTGATGAATTCGTTGTGGTTCTTTCTCGTGTGGAAGGCTATCAGGCAGCTCATATGGCCGAAAGTATTCTGGATGTGTTGAATGACCCGATTATTATTGACAGCTTTGAAATGTTTGTGTCTGCCTCCATCGGCATCAGTCTTTTTCCTGAAAACGGAAAAAACACTGATGCTTTGATTAAAAATGCGGACACTGCGATGTATAAATCTAAAAACAAGGGCACGCACCGTTATCGTTTTTTCACTGAAGATATGAATGAAAATGTCTCAAGAAAAATTCTGCTGGAAGCAGGGATGCGAAAAGGCATCGAGCGTAATGAATTCATTTTAGTTTACCAGCCGCAGATTGATACTCTCACTGGCGAAATTAAAGGGGTGGAAGCTTTAGTCCGTTGGGAGCATCCGGAGCTTGGATTAACTCTACCGGATGAATTTATTCCTTTAGCAGAAGAGACCGGCCTGATCATCCCTCTTGGCCGTTTTATACTAAAAGAAGCATGCCGCCAGGCCGCAGCCTGGAAGAAAGAAGGCTTTTCCCTTTCCCGAATATCCGTGAATATCTCCACTATTCAGTTTCAGCAGAGCGATTTTTATTCAACGGTGGCCGAAGCACTGAAGGAAACAGGTCTCGATCCGTCTGTGCTTGAGCTTGAACTGACGGAAAATATTATCCAGCATGCAAAAGAAGCTGTCCCTGTTCTTCATCAGTTAAAAAATCTCGGGGTGAAGCTTTCTCTGGATGATTTCGGTACCTGTTATTCGTCACTTGGATATTTAAAGGATTTTCCTCTCGATACGCTCAAAATTGATAAAACATTTATTCAGGGCATGAACGGCGTTTCACGTGAAACAGCTATTGTCGAAAGTATTCTACACCTTGCGGCACAGTTGAATTTTCATGTTATCGCGGAAGGTATTGAGACCCCGCTGCAATTAAATCTTTTACGGCAGAAAAAATGTCATGAATATCAGGGCTATTTATACAGTCCGCCTGTTGCCGGAGATGAATTATTTAAAATGTATAAGAAAAACGATGATATTTCATACTAAATAATCCGCGCTCTTCATGGAAGAACGCGGATTATAGTCTTTAAACAGTTTGATCTATTCCCTGTTTCAGTATATGCTCAATAGCTTCTTTTATTTCTTTTAAACATTCATTAACCCGGCTTATTATCTGCTTTTAACCAGAAGATTAACAGCTTCCTGGATCAGTTCTTCGCTGTCTTCCCCTTTTTCTATCTGTTCACGCACACATTCCTCGAGGTTCGCACTCACTACCAGACCGATCGCTCGATCGAGCGCTGTACGTGCAGCATTCATCTGAGAAACAAGCTCTTTACAGTCTTTTTCTTCTTCCATCATTCGAAGAACACCGCGGACCTGCCCTTCTACCCTTTTTATCCGGTTTTTCATTTGATCATTGTATTCCATGAAAGACTCCTCCTTTCAAATAGAGTATTTATTTATATTGCCTTCATTTCTTTTCATTACCCATGCGGGTATATAAAAAATATAAACGATGCTCTCCTGTTTGTCAAATATGTATCATAGGCTGCGTACCGGCAGCTGCTGCCTCCCGTGATATTTTTCAGCCTTGCAATTCCCTTCTTTCTTTTTATATGATGAGAGGACTAAACTATACAGATAGCGGTGACTATTCGTGCTAAAAGACACAGGAGAACGAATCATCCCTTCACAAATGAAGCCGACCAACGGTATGCTGCTTGAGCATCTGGCCCGCTATTATTTTGCCATGCCGTACGCAAAGGGCCGCGTGCTTGATATTGCCTGCGGGGTCGGCTATGGGGCCCAGATGACAGCTAAAGGCAAAAAACGTGAGGTAGACTATGTGCTCGGCGTCGACATTGACGCTGAAGCGATAGCATTTGCCCAGAAGCACTATTATCATCCCCAGCTTTCTTTCCAGACAGGAGATGCTCTTGATGAGAATCTCCCCCTGCAGATAGGCACGTTCGATACGATTGTTTCCTTTGAGACCCTTGAACACGTGCCCGATGACCGTATCTTTATGAAACGTATGTACGCCCTCCTCCGGCCTGGCGGTACACTCATCGTTTCTACGCCCTTCGGCCAGGGAAGGCACAAGCCCAGCAATTCTCCTTTTCATTACCATCAGTTGACGACAGAGGAATGGGAAGAGCTCTTATCAAGAGAAGACTGGCCGTGGGAGAGGCTGCAGCTGTATTACCAGCAGGGAGTCGCTTTCGAACGTCCCGTCCGTCCCGGTGTTCACTACCCTCTTGGCACCGCTGTATGTGTTAAACCAGAGGCATAAATACAGCAAGATCCCGTGCCTATTCCGGCCGGGATCTTTTTCTGAGTTCGTTTCTTTCACGCAGTATTGCCAGCTCTGTCACGAGCTTTTTCTGGTCTTCATACGAAATGTTTCCTTCAAGCTTTGCCTGAATTTCTTCAAATCGTTTTTTGTCCTCATCATTCAAATA
The DNA here is from genome assembly GCF_056034345.1 of Marinococcus sp. LNSP9103-4. NCBI lineage: Bacteria > Bacillati > Bacillota > Bacilli > Caryophanales > Bacillaceae > Marinococcus > Marinococcus sp. LNSP9103-4. Next base: position 102,668 of record NZ_JBQLIA010000007.1, read on the forward strand.
GCGAAGCTCTTCTTCCATGAAGGCCGTCCTTTCATGTACAGGATAAAATATCATTCTGTGCCGGTACTGACAATCTGCTTAGCCTGGATGATGACAGCAAGCGTCCGGAGCCACCGTATCACAGTAAAGGCTACTATTCCCGTGAACAAAGAAAGCATAAAAAAGGCAAAATTCACCGCCATGCCCGGCAGGTTCAAATCAGTTATCACCAAAAGCAGAAATACTATAAACAAAAGGGCACTTACTGCAGCTGTAATCCCCCACCTCCGGCACTTTTTCCGGTACTCCTCCAAAAAATAAAGCGTCCAGTGGTCCTGAAAGGACGAAGCATCTTTCTCCCCTTCAAATATGTGGAGTACCGGGGAGGAACACAGAAGTGTCCATTCATCTTCAGAAATTTTCCGCAATCCCTGATAATCTTTCGACATGATGAACTGGTATTCCTTTTCTTCTTCCCTTACTTCCGACAAAGAATAGCCGAGCAGAGAGCAGTCCTGCACCTGCCATCCTTTTTGGCGCTGCTCCTTCAAACGGTTTTTTTCTTTATCGTAGGTAGTGAAAGGCATAAAAGAAAATAAAAATTTGGTTTCTCTTCGCAAGTAACTATACACCTCCTATATATGGAATATACACGGATAGAAATTAATAGGAATAAATGATGAAAGGCAGTAAACGCCGGGGGAATAATCGAATTATACGAAGTATATATCTTTATGCTACCATGAGCCGCCTACTGTCACAAACACTCTACCCGGGCTCCACTTCAGCCCTCGCCCCCTCTGCCGCTCTTTCCATGAGCCTGAGAAGCGTTTGTTTTTCTTCCTCTGTAAACTCTTTTGTCATAATATCTGTCCATTCCCGCATCGCTTCTGAAATCTCTTCTTCTATTTTCCAAGCCGCTTCAGAAAGAAAAACGATCTTTTCCCTCCGGTCCGAAACGCTCTCTTTCCGGTAAAGATATCCTTTTTCTTCGAGGCGTTTTATAGCGCGCGTAATTGTAGCTTTATCCATCACTATCTGCCTGGTAATGTACTCCTGAGGTACATTTTCCTGAGCGTATAACGTTAAAAGTACAAGCACTTCTGTATTCCCTAAACCAAAATGATTGAATCGTTTATCAATATATTGATGAGTGTAGCGCTGAATAACGGCTGCCCATTTTCCCACAGAATAAACAGTCATACTATTTCTCCTCCTCCGGAGCTTTACGTTTCCCGAAAGCTTTAAACAGAAACACTATCGATGCCACTACAAGAGCCGTGAAGCCGGAAAAGGCGTATATGAACTGATTGGTGCCGACCGAACCGCCCGCCAGACGGCCGACAACATCCAGCACGAGCGGCGACATAAACTGCCCGAAATACATAAAGCTCTGCACTACCGCCATTGCTAAAGACATCTGGGCAGCGCTCGACACCTTCGTCACACGGTCAAAAATCAACGGAATAACTGTACCAAGCCCGATACCAATCAAAACGATCCCTATTGTAATCAATACTGCCTGTCCGCCAAAAGCGATAAGGACGAACCCGAGACCAGTTACAGCCAGCTGTAAAGGGACTGTCCATCTGCCCAGCCGGCTAGTGATGCTGCCAAGCATCGAGCCTGCGGCAAAGCCTCCTACGTTTAAAGAAGCAATCATCACCCCGGCCAGGGAAGCAGAAGCAATATTGCTCTCCTGCAGAAAGATTGCCATGTTCGTCGGAATGGAATAAAAGAATAAGAAGACAATAAACATACCGCCGGCAAGAGCAAAAATAGGCTTTTCCACTCCCCTCGATGAGCTGTCTTCTGACACCGATGCCGCTTCCGGCTTTTGTTTCGGAAGAAAAAGGAAAACAAGCACCAGCACCAGCAGGGCCAGGCCGTAAACTACAAATGTCAGCCTCCATAAAATACCTGCCAGTATGCCCGCAAGCACGATGGAGATAATACCGCCCAGCTGATTGGAGGCACTCACTCTTCCCATCATGACAGTTTTTTCTTTACCTTCGTAAAAATCTGGAATCAGACTCGTCGATATCGGCATGATCAATCCGACAGCAATACCGAGCACCGCTCTTGAAACGAGCAGCAGCCAAAGCGTTGGAGCAAAAGCCCCTCCCAGACCTCCAACGACATAAAGAATGAGTCCGGCTGTTAAAACAGATTTTTTGGACACTCGTTTCGTGAGCCGGCTTGATATAAAAGTAAATGGAATGATGAACAATGCGTGCAGGGTATTAATTAATTTAATCGAGGTTTCATTGGCATCCGGAAAAGCTTCAGAAATGGAACCGAGCGCCGGAGAAATAGTAGCTCCTGCCATAACGGTGATCAGCGAAATGGATAGTATAGCCAGCTTTTGAGACACTTTGATTACTCCTTTGTCTATATTTTACTCTACCCACCATATAAATAATTAGTTGCTCGTGCAACTAATACGCCTGGCCATGTTCTTTTGTTACTAAAAAAAGCAGGCGGCTGCCTGCTTTTACGTGCTTCCGTTATAAAATAAAATCGAAGCAATCATAACCATATAGCCGATCACGACTACAAGCGACGGCATCATGTAGGTGAACGCATTTTTGGTCCGGTCCCTTTTCACTATAATCATTACAAGAGCCGTGAGCACAAATCCGGCTACAGCGACCACTGTTGTCTGGTTGCTCGTATCTACCCATATGCTGCCCCCACGGTAAAATACGTCACCGATGGCTGTCACAAGCACATTGAAGATATTACTTCCAAGAATCGTGCCGATCGCCATATTCACATTAGCCAGCCGAAGTGCTACAAATACGCTGACGGCGTCAGGGAGGGAAGTAGCGGTTGCGACAAGAATACTGCCGACTGCCGTAGCGCTGATACCTGTAGTGCTCGACATCAGGTCCCCGGATATAGAAAGGGCACTTCCGGATACAAAGATGATCGCAGCAAATGTGATAAATTTAATAACAGTGCGCCGGATATTTACATTCTGGTCCGGCGAAGCTTGTTTGCCCTCATCTGCAGTGTCGTTCTGCTTTTTAGATATATAAAGCATCCCGCCGGTGTAAATAGCAACAACCAGCAGACTGATCACACTTACCCCAAAAAAGGAGAGCGGGTAATGAAGTATCAGCCCGCCAGCTGTGACCACACAGAGCAGAAGAGCAATAACAGCCGTATAGAGATGGTCGTCTGATACTTTAAGAAACAACCGTTTGTTCCGGAAGTAAATATCCAGCAAAAACAAAAAGAAAATATTAAAAATAATACTTCCAAGTCCATTGCCTACAGCAATATCGGCATTGCCGATCACACTTGCCGAGATGGTTGCGGTTAATTCAGGAAGAGAGGTAGCAACGGCAAGCAGAATAGTGCCCGCCAGCAGCCCGCCAATCTTCGTATTTCTGCTGATAATATCTGCATAGCCTGACAATTTCACAGCTGAAAACACTGAAACTGCGGCAGAAAGTATAAATGCAACAATTGATAGCGTAGCGGTAATAAAGCATTGACTCCTTCCGTCTGTTCACGACCAATAACCTGGAACCTTAAATATTTAAGAACTCTTTCCCGTTTTACCCTCTCGAGTATAACAATAACCTTCTTTTCCTCTTTTTAATGAGAGAGGCTTCAGAGTTTTAAATGCTTTAAGCTTTGGAGCAACTAAAAAGTCTCCGCCAGCAGACGGAGACTGAAAGCACAGAAAACTATAATCAATTCGACGTTTCACGTGGAACTTACAAGCGCTTTTTCAGCAACTTTTAACGCCACCGCTCATACTGGCTGTGCAGGCTTTCTTTCTCTATTAAACGCCTTTGCAGACTTGGTGCTGGACAAAGCTGATTGTACCGGCGGACTTTTTTATTGATTTTACCGATTTCTTTTTTTATACGGCGATCAGAAATTGCTTCATCCGTCTGCTGCTTCAGCACCCGCCCGAGATCCTCCCGGATTTCCCGCTGCAGCCGGACCCACGAAGGCACAAATCCGTTTCGCTTTAAAAGAGTGTCAAAGGTGTCGCTTTGCAGATACTCCTTTGTCAGCGGCCTGCCGCGTCCCGGCAGATTGTCAAAGCCACCCTTTTTTTCGTGCTCCCGAATCAATTCACCAACAGGGTCGCGGTACGTTAGTCCTTCTTTTTCCCCGGCGAGTCTCTCGTTGTAATCCTTCGATAACGCCATTCGTTCTGCTCCTTTGTTTTTATGATGTTTTCATTTTAACAAACAGAACATACGGGGTGTTTCTAAAGGCTTTCCCATGTTTCCTCCGCCTCTTCCATGAGACGCTTAATCATGGCACCTGCCGGCTCCTGTACGCTCAGACGTGTGCCCTGACCGCTCCAGAGAGACATAAATGCAGGCTCGTTTTGTCTGGCCGCTTCTTTTCGAATCGGCTGTGTTAGCATATTTTGAATGGGGTACGGCGGCCAATTGTGCTCAAGCGCCTCCATCCATATCATCATTTTATTCGTAATTCCTCTAGCCGGCTTGCCGCTGAATATGGAAGTAACAGCGGTGTCCGTTTCCTTACTCATTAATACCGCGTCCTGATGGGCCTGCGGGGCGCCGCTTTCCCTGCTTGTTAAAAAAGCAGTGCCCATCTGCACTGCTCCCGCACCGAGGGCATGCGCAGCCAAAATACCGCGTCCATCCATAATTCCCCCAGCTGCAATTACAGGAATGTTGACCCCGTCCACCACCTGAGGCACTAAGGCCATTGTTCCGATCATCGCCTTCCCAAAGGATTCTGCAAAGGTCCCACGGTGCCCGCCGGCTTCACTTCCCTGGGCCACGACCGCATCCATCCCTGCCTGTTCATTTTGAACGGCTTCTTCAACTGTGGTGGCAGTACCGATCAAAAAGACGCCGTGGGCCTTCAACCGCTCAATCTGTGCAGCAGGAGGAATGCCGAAGGTAAAACTGCAAACCGCAATTTCTTCTTCTATAATAATTTCGAGCTGTTCTTCAAAGAAAGAAGACAGCTTTTCAGGCATTGCTTGAGGCTCCGATTTTAATTCTTTATGAATCAGGGAGAGCTTTTCATTGGCTGCCTGAACATCTTCAGCGATCACTTCCGGAGTTTCCGGCACGAAAACATTTACCGCAAACGGGCCCGACGTCTGCTTTTTCACAAGCTGAACAGCAGAGCGAAGGTTCTCTGCAGTCATATATCCGGCTCCTATAGTCCCAAGCCCACCTGCTTTTGTGACTTCTGCTACTAATTCCGGAGTGGTGACCCCGCCGGCCATTCCGGCTTGAATAATGGGCTGTTCGATACGAAGACGCATAAGTAATTCAGGTCGTACCGCCATATGTGCTCTCTCCTTTACTACAATGTTTAATACAATTAATTGGAAATGTATTTATTATAGCATGACACACATTATATGTAGTTCATTTGAACTGATTCTAAAGTTTTACATGCATTTTTTTGCAAATAAAAAAGCAGGGATGTTTGTCCGCTGCCTTTTATAAGATATGTCGGAATTGCTTTGCTCTTTCTTCGAGGCCTCTCGCTGCTGCGCCAATATGTTCGAATTCTTTTACAGCCTCCCTAATATGCTCCTGGCTGTTTTCCATTCCTTTTTGGGAACGGATCGTGCCCTCACTGATCTTACTTACTTCCCCAGTGATCCCCTCGACGTGACTGTTTACCTCCTGGATAGAGGAATGGGCTCTAGTCGCCAGCTTCCGTACTTCATCTGCCACTACCGTAAATCCCCGGCCGTGCTCCCCGGCTCTTGCAGCCTCAATCGCTGCGTTTAAAGCTAGCATATTCGTTTGGTCAGCAATTTCGCGGATCGTTTTTACGATCCCCCTGATAGAATCCGCCTGCTGCTCCAATGACTCCAGAATTGCAAGATTGTTATTCGCCTCCTGCACTACCTGCCGGGAGTTTTCAGTAATCTCACGACTTTTTGTCATGCCGTCCTCCGCCCTCTTTAACAGCTCCTCAGACATGTTCTGCACAGAATCTGACACCTTTGTCATTTCATCTTCCCGGAGGGTAATATCTGTCGCTGCTTTCAACACCGCATGGACATTCCCCGCGTCATCAAGCACCGGCATGTACGTAGCTTCAAGCCTTACCAGCTTACCGCTTCGCGTCATCCGCTGTATTTTATCCTGAAAGGATTTTCCCGCGCGAAGATCCTGCCAAAATCTTTCATAATTCCGGCTTGAGGCAAAATCCGGGGTGCAGAACTGCCGGTGATGCATTCCTGCCATATCTTCTTCATGGTACTCCATCACTGCAGCAAAATTGTGGTTTGCCCACAGCACCCGTCCATTGAGATCGAACTCAATGATAGCGAGCGACTGTTCCAGCGCACGTAAAACCTGGGACGTGTCTAATACCTGATCGTTATTTTTTGTTTTTTGCATGGCGAATACCTCTCTAGTTCTTTTTTATTATATATCATTAATACTTTATACCCAATAAACTGTTTTAAAAACACTTTTCCGAATACATATTTATAAAAAAGACTCAATTATTTACAAACAATAAAAAAGACCTATTTTATAAGGTCTTTTTTCGAGTACATGCATGTCTGATTACGACCCTGGTTTTTTGCCTGATACAAAGCGTCGTCTGCCTGCTTAAACAGCTCTCTTTCCTCTACAGCTGTCTCAGGAAATATTGAAACCCCGGTCGACACAGTAATATACAATGTCTGATGATCCGTGAGGAAAGGATATTTTTCCACCCGCTCTCTTATTCGTTCAGCGATATCGACTGCTTTGGACGCTGCACAATTGGACAATATAACCGTAAATTCTTCTCCGCCTTTGCGGTACACAGAATCCTCCGGCCGGACCATTTCAAGAAGCACGGTGCCAAGCTGCCTTAAAATATCATCTCCAGCTGCATGGCCGTAACGGTCATTAATGTCTTTAAAATGATCGATATCGATAATGAGCAATGAGACTGCCTGCTTCATTTTTGAAGCCTGTTCGAGTTTTTTTGTTAACGAATACGCAAAGCTTCTCGGATTATCAAGCCCCGTAAGTGGGTCTTTTAAAGACTCTGCCCGGTACTTATGAAGCAGCTGATTGGAATAAGTCAGCCGCTTTACCATATATACTGCTGCAAACGCTCCGGCAAACGACACAAACCAATAGCTGAGCACCACTTCCATGTAAAGATTCACAGTATTCAGCTGGTATATCATAATAATGAGAAAGTAAATGTTGGAGCATAGAAGCATATAGAATGCTGCAAGCCACGGATTCCGTACCATCCGGGCGATAAAAATAGACACCGCCGTGCTGAAAATAATCATGCTGAGCGGATACAAAACAATCACCCCTCCACCGATTGCAAGACGGGAAAAGGAAATAATGACCGCAGCTGTTACTGCAGGCAACCATCCACCAAATAAAGCACTAACCATAATTGGAATATGACGCAGGTCGAGCAGGGTATATTCGTTAACCCTGATTCCAAATCCGATTAACACCATGCCGAGCACGCCAAACAATACGCCGGTAAACATCCTCATTGGAATGGAGGTTACACGTGAAAAGGAATGCTCCCGGAACACCTGGTAATAAAAAAAAAGGAATGTCACTAAAATGGTTAAATTAACAAAAAGTTGGCTAAACACCACGGCCTCCTCCCACCATTCAGGCCCCAGTCTGCGCCTAAGCGCTCCGCGGCTCCATCTTTTTTATACAGATCCTTGCACCAGTTATGGATAGGCGGTCTTCTTCGCCTTTTATCCGTTCCTCTGGTACACTTTTTACTGTACCGTCCAGACTGTTAACTACTAAAGGAGAATCAAAAATGAGTAAACGAGTAGAGATTATGCATGCTGCCGCCCGCATCATTCGCAGGGATGGCTTTAACCGCCTAACTCTGCGCGCTGTGGCAGATGAAGCGGAAGTGAGTAAAGGCGGTCTGCTTTATCATTTTCCAAATAAAGAACGGCTCGTATACGAAATGAATGCTTACGCGCTTGCCCGGTTTCATGAATTAATTGAAGAAAAACAAAGCTCTGGCGGAAGCTATATTAAAGCTTATGCGGAAGCAACGCTCGAAGAGCTTCGATCGGGAAGCAATTTTTTAATAAATGCGAGTCTGCTTGCCACCCTTGCTGATTACAAAGAGGTGCTCGATCTTTGGAAGGAATACAATGAACGCTGGCAGGCACTTTTTGCTTACGATGCTTTTCAAGCTGATGAAGCCTCGATGATCCGGCTGTTAAGTGACGGCATCTGGTTTTCACATATTTTTGAAATTAATACCATGCCCCTTGCGCAGGCTGAGCGTCTGCTTCAAAACCTTTTGAGACGCTTTGACGAAGGAGAAATGTAATGGTTTATGTGCTCATTATTATCTCTGTCGTATGCGAAGTATTCGCTTCTTCCATGCTCAAGCTTTCGTATGGTTTTACCAGGCTGCTTCCGTCTATTGGCTTTGCAGCCGGCATGGGTATTGCTTTTTACCTGCTCGCTCTCGTTCTTCAAACTCTTCCGCTCGGTGTCGTTTATGCTACATGGAGCGGCCTTGGCACCATTTTGACTACCTGCATCGGCGTTTTTTACTTCAAGGAAAAGATGAATCAAACGAATACTTTAGGTATTGTCTGTCTGGTAATTGGTATTCTTTTAATGAATTTAGGATGAAAGGAAGGAATAATGTATGCGTGCTGTTCTTTTATTATTTGCTGCGATTTTATTTGAGGTTATTGCTTCTACATCTTTGAAGCTTTCCGAAGGTTTTACCAACCTTATTCCCTCTCTGGCCGTATTTATAGCATTTATCGCGGCTTTTTTCTTCCTGAGCCTCGCTTTAAAATCGATCCCGTTATCTGTTGCTTATGCTGTATGGGCAGGTCTTGGCACTGCCTTAACAGCCGTAGCAGGCATTTTGCTTTTTCAGGAATCATTTGGATGGATGAAGGCTGCCGGCTTAATTTTGGTCATTTCCGGGCTTATTCTTCTTCATGTAAAAAATAGCCGCCGGGCGAAAAAAAGCAGATATTTCCCACGTGCCCGGCATGCTTAAGCTCCCGCCGTTTTTTTAAGCCCGAAGTCTATATAAAATATGGCTGTATGGGCTTTTTTTCACATATTTTTTCACATATTTTTAAAAAATGCGTTTATTTCCGACATTTATAAGGTAAAATTACCATAGAATACCAGAAGCCAGTGGTTTACCACATAAGCTTTTGCCGAATACATGAAAGAAAAGAAGGGACGAATAATGATGAAAAAATGGATAACAGGAAGCAGCGCCGGTTTTTTAGCTCTCGGTGTAATCGCAACACCCGCCCAGGCAGAAGAGATGAATGCAGGGGACGTTCTGCAGCAGTCAAATGAAACTATGGCTGAGCTCGACAGCTACTCTGCCACCACCGAAATTTCACAGGAAATTACAAATGCCGCTGGCGAAGGGGAAACAATAACAAACAGCTCCACATCGGAACAGGGTATTACGATGGACCCTTTCGCTCTCCACCAGACAACTAATACGGTCGATCCGGTCAGCGGTGAAGAAGTGTCCACAGAAATGTACTGGACAGAAGACGGTTACTACGTAGAAATGCCGGATGGCAGCTGGACAATGATGCCCGGAGACATGATGGGTGGCATGGAAGAGATGACCACAAATCCAGGCATGCATATGGGAGCTTCAGAGTCCTTTGCTGACGAGATGGACGTAGAAGAGACCGAGAACTCCTACGTGCTCACATACGAAGGAAGCGGTGAAGAGATAGAAGAAGCAGCCAGTAAAATGATGCAGTCGGATATGGGCAGCGGCATGGCTGATGAGGAAATGATGGAAGAGACCTGGAGTATGATTAATATTCAGGACGTATCCATGAGTTTGACCGTAGATAAAGAAACGCATTACATGACAGCGAGCACCATTAATCTGGATGCTTCCTATGAGATGGAAGAAATCACAACAGACATGAATCTGACAGCTGATTCCACCTATTCCAACTTCAACAGCGTCGGTGATATTACTGTGCCGGAGGAAGTCATGAATGAAGCTGTACCGATGGATGAAATGGAAGGCATGGACGGAATGAACGGCATGGAAGAGATGCCTGAAGAAGGCATGTCTGAGGATGGTGCTTCAATGGAAGAAGGTGCTGAAGGCGGAGAAATGCCTGAAACAGCAAGCACCGATCCGGCCTATATGGCTGGAGGCCTAGCCCTTGCAGGCCTGGCCGGCGGAGCTTTGCTTTGGACAAGACGCCGCCAGCAGGCATAATAACCTTTCGAGCGCGCAGCCTTCACCTCTTGGGTGAAGGTTGTTTTTTTCTCCACGGACCATGTATTATGGAAATAATAGTAGTGCCTATTGCAGTCTGTTACGTCCTTTTACTGGAGTGAGCCTATATGGAAAAAGTATTTATTGCAATGATTATTATAGGGCTGAGTATTACCGGATATTTCGGATACCAGTGGTTTGATGCCAGAGCAGGCGTAGATAAAATTTCCACCAACGAAGAAGACGTTATCACTGATTCTGCGAATGAATCAGCGGAAGCCCCGGACGATAATAACTCCGAAGAGCAGGATGATTCCTCCAGCGTGGAAGCTGCTGGGGAACCAGGAGCCTATACGCTTCCTGAAGGAAACAACACAGACACTATACCTAACGAAGATTCCTCCGACAACAGCAGAGATTCGGCGGTGATGAGCGATGAAATAGAGCAATGGGATAAAGGTGAAAATGTAGCCAAATTAAAAATTCCGGAGCTTGGCAACTCTTATTCCGTCTATTGGGGTACAGATGATAGATCGCTTGATCAGGGCGTTGGTATGTATGTCAGTGAATGGACAACCACTCCGGACGAGTCACGCCACACGGTGCTGAGCGGTCACCGGGACACGGTTTTCACCGGGCTTGACGAACTTGAAGACGGGGACTCTCTTATCGTCGAGTATGAAAACACCCAGTACGTTTACCGGCTGCAGAAAACATGGGTGACGGACGCAGAGGACCGCTCTGTCATTGTCGACAAAGACGAGCCAACCCTTACGCTCACCACCTGCTATCCTTTTGACTATATCGGCAGTGCTCCTGATCGTTACATTGTAGAAGCAGAACTTGAACAGACGAACAGTCTTTAAGCATCTAAAACGGCTCCGCTGGCTGGCGGAGCCGTTTTTCATTTTTCCGGCAGGGTTTCAAATTTGTGTTCCCCTCTTGCTATAATAAAAATTAATTGTTACTATTCCGATATCGGATTTCGATATCGGAATCCGAAAGGATGATCGATCATGGAAGATAAAACGCTTCGCAAGCTTTTTTTAGGCTTCATTCACATTCATATTCTGCACCATGCCTCCGAGCATCCCGTATACGGGCAATGGATGCTTGAGGAACTGCAGGAACACGGCTATTCAATGAGTGCGGGCACTCTTTACCCTATTCTGCATGCTATGGAAAATGACGGCCTTTTACACAAAGAAAATAAAAACGTGAACGGAAAAATCCGTAAATATTATACCACCACAGATAAAGGGGCCGGCATTTTGCAGGAAGCCCGCGCAAAAGCTTATGAATTGTTTAAAGAAATCAAGTAAAGACAGGAGAGAACGCCATGGGAAAAACATTGGGCCAAAAATGGCTGGAAATATTTTTGATTTCCACCCGGCTGGGGCTGACCTCTTTCGGCGGTCCTATCGCCCATTTAGGCTATTTTCATGAAGAATACGTACGGCGCAGAAAGTGGCTCGACGAGCAGAGCTATGCGGACCTGGTTGCCTTATGTCAGTTCCTCCCCGGCCCCGCCAGCAGTCAGGTCGGCATAGGAATAGGCATTGTGCGCGGCGGTCTCGTTGGAGGGTTTATTTCCTTTCTGGGGTTCACACTTCCTTCCGTTATTGCTTTAGTGATCTTCGCCCTCGCACTTGAGGGCCTCGACGTCAGCGATGCCGGCTGGCTCCAGGGGCTGAAAATTGTCGCTGTGGCAGTTGTTGCCCATGCGATATGGGGCATGGCCCAGAAGCTCACGCCTGATCTTCAGCGGCGCACCATCGCCCTGCTCGCCATGAGCGGTACCCTTTTATGGCAGACCTCACTTGCACAGGTACTCGTCATACTGGCAGCAGGCGGAGCCGGCTGGGTGCTGTACCGCTCGGTCCAGGAGGCAGATAATACGGAGGTCATCGAAACCGTTTCGCGCAAAACAGGTGCTTTCTGCCTGACACTCTTTTTTGTTCTGCTCGCTCTACTTCCGCTTGTGCGGGAATGGACCGGCTCCACCTTCGTAGCTATGTTTGACAGCTTCTACCGGGCCGGGTCACTTGTATTCGGCGGCGGCCACGTTGTGCTTCCTCTGCTGGAACGGGAGTTTGTTCCGACCGGATGGATGAGTGAAGAGACGTTTCTTGCAGGCTACGGGGCAGCCCAGGCCGTACCGGGACCTTTATTCACCTTTGCTTCTTACCTGGGCACGGTCCTGTCCGGCTGGCAGGGAGCACTGGTCGCTTCTGCAGGCATTTTTTTACCGGCTTTCCTTTTAATTATCGGAGCGCTGCCGTTTTGGTCGCTGCTTCGTAAAAACACTCATATGAAAGGCGTGTTGACCGGTGTAAATGCTGCTGTTGTAGGTATCCTTTTGGCTGCCTTTTATAATCCAATCTGGACCTCATCCATTACGTCCTCCCTTGATTTTATACTAGCTGCTTTTCTATTCACGATGCTTGCTTTCTGGAAGCTTCCGCCGTGGGTAATCGTTGTCAGCGGTGCAGCCGCAGGCGCTGTTCTTTTATAGAACAGCGCCTTTTTTACTGTCCTATGCCGCCTCTTCTCCTCTGGAGGCTGTACGAAACCGCCAGAAAATGGGATACTGGTACCAGAAAAATTGAAATCATCAGGAACCAGAAAGGAAGGATGTGGATGGCCAATCAGTTCGCCGGAACGCTGCGCAGTGCGTGGATGCTTGTTCGTGCCATTGCCGTTATATCCTCAAGCATCGCTACGATTATCTCTACCATGCTGCCGCTTTTTTTATATTCGTCTTTCCCTGCTTCTTATTTAACAGCCATTTTTATTCTCCTGGCCATTGGCGCTTTTCTTATTCATGGTCTTCTCACTCATGCTTTTAATGATTATGCTGACTATCTTTCAGGCACGGATGAACACAGCCCTGCTATTCTTTCCGGCGGGAGCCGCGTTCTACAGACCAACGCCATGTCGCTAAAATCATTATGGCTGGTGGGAAAATGGCTCGCTATCGCACTGATTGTGGCCGCCGTGCTTTGTTTTATCTTTGGCTACTTTAAAGTAGGCGTGCTTCTTCTTATAGGCATCTGGGCTGCGGCTTCTTATTCCCTTCCGCCGCTTAGCCTCAGCTACAAGCCATTTCTCGGAGAATGGCTGAGCCTGTTTCCATCCATATTTTTACTCGGTCTCGGAGGAGCATGGCTGGCGCTTGGAAACATTCCGGAATGGGCCTGGCAGAACGCCTTTATCAATGCCATGATCTGTCTGGCCTGGGTGATGGTCCACCACATCCCGGACCGGGAAGCGGATATGCAGGCCTCTCCCGAAAAGCGCACTACTGTAGTCTGGTTCACCCGTAAATTTGGTTCATCCTACGCTCATATGCCTGCTGTATGTTATTTAGTGATTTCGGGGCTTACTATTTTTTGGCTCGGCAGTGACCGCCTGTGGGCGGCAGCAGGGCTGGCTATACTTATGGCTGTATCTTTTATTCTTGTCAGCCGAATGGATAACTCCAACCCCGAGCACGTATCAGCTATAGAAAAGAGCCTTTTGCTGGTTGCCATGCTAAGTGCCGTATGGCTCGGCATTTTTATTTAAACCGGTGGTGCAGCGATGCAGGAAAGAGAATTTATTGTTTTCTCTTTTCGCTTGTCTGCTATAATAAAGCATCACCTTTGAAAGGAAGGACATGTTATGGACGGCACAAAGCGTAAAGATGTTACCCCGGGAGCAGAAGTCGATATCGTATTGAAAAAAGATCAGCGGAGCGGCGCACTGACCCGGGGGATTGTTAAGGATTTGCTGACCAATTCCCCGAGCCATCCGCACGGCATTAAAGTCCGGCTCGAAGACGGCCAGGTAGGACGCGTCAAACATATTCATTAACTTCACAGCATCCTTAAGCTCCTCTCTTTGCTCAAAGAGGCGGGGCTTTTTCATTTGAAAATATGTGTGAAAGTCAAGATTTATATTATATTAATATATTGAATACAGGAGGTGTATGATGAACATTTCGCAAAAAAACAGGCAGACAGAGCGTTTGATTCTACGCCCCCTGCAGCCAAATGATTTTGATAACTACCAGCATGCCCTCTCGGAAAGAAAAACCTCCCAGCATGTATACGACCCCGGTCGTCCAAAAATCAACCGCTTTACCAAAACACAGTTTACGGACATGATTCGAAAGCGAAAAGAAATGGCTGCGCAGGACTACACCTATGTGTATGATATTTTTCATAAAGACGGAAGGCATCTGGGACATGCTGATATTACTACGTTAATACGGGAAGAGTTTCAATGGGGAATGCTCGGCTATATGATTCATAACCAGTACTGGAATCAAGGGTTTGGCAAAGAAGCCGTCCAGGAGGTTCTACGCGCTTCGTTTGATGATCTGCATTTTCATCGAATAGAAGCTCACATAAATGTCGATAATCACCCATCCATCTCTCTTGCAGAAAAAGCCGGAATGGAATACGAATGTCTGCGCCGGAAGTTCATTTACGAAAATGACGCATGGACAGATAACCTTGTTTACTATAAAAATGCATAAATACAGTGTTTCACGTGAAACATTTTATTTTGATTTCTCTATTTTTAATATAATAAATGCGGACCCTGAATAAGATTAGAGGGTCCGCATTTATTATATTAGAATTATTTTATGGCTTCAGGATCACTTTAATATTACCATCTTCTTTTTCGTCAAAGATGCGGTAGCCTTCGGCTGCATCCTCCAATGGAATTGGGTGTGTGATAATGTCAGTTGGATCAAACAGTTTGTTTTCAATCATACGGTAGAGACTTGGCATCATATGAATAACCGGTGCCTGGCCCATGGTAAGCGCAACGTTTCTCGTGAAGAAGTCACCAATTGGGAAACTGTTGGCTTCTGTGCCGTAAACGCCTGTCAGCTGCACGACTCCATTTTTCTTCACAGACTGGGAAGCTGTCACAATCGGGCTGATAGTGCCAAACTGGTTGTCGCTTTCGGAACCGAACGTTGTATCCGGTGGCACCGTACCGTCCATACCTACACAGTCAACGACTACATCTGCGCCGCCCTTTGTGTTTTCATGAAGCAGTTTGCCTATTTCTTTTGTTTCACTGAAATTATACGTCTCCACATTGTTGGTTCTTCTTGCATGCTCGAGACGGTGCGGCACCTGATCGACGGCTATGACTCGGGAAGCCCCTTTCATCCATGCAAACTTCTGGGCCATTAACCCGATAGGCCCGCAGCCTAAAATAATGATTGTATCCCCATAAGTCGCTCCACTGTTTTCAATGCTCCAGAATGCAGTCGGCACGACGTCTGAAAGGAACAATACGCTTTCATCCTTCAGCTCGCTGTCCTCCGGTACTTTAAAGGAGGTAAAGTCAGCATATGGTACGCGCAGATACTCCGCCTGGCCGCCCGGGAAGTTCCCGAAATCCTCAGAGAAGCCGAACAGCCCGCCCATTTCGGCGTGCGGGTTGGAATTGTCACACTGGCTTTCCATTTGATGGGTGCAGTAATAGCATTCCCCGCATCCAATGTTAAATGGAATAACAACCCGGTCCCCTTTTTTCAGCGTTTTTACATCAGGGCCGACTTCTTCTACGATTCCCATCGGCTCATGGCCGACAACATAGTCCTCCGGTGTCGGAATACCACCTTTATATAAATGCAAGTCCGATCCACAAATACCACTGGCTGTAATGCGTACAATCATGTCATCGCTGCGTTCAATTTTCGGGTCTGCAACTTCTTTGACTTCCATGTGTTCTTTGCCTTGAATCGTTACTGCTTTCATTATTTTAAGACCAGCCTTTCTGTATTTTAATTCGTGTCTGGAGTTACTGGTTTTAAATACTCTTTCCGATTATGCTGATTTGTAAACACCTGGTTACTCGTAGCCTAAATAACGAAGCGCAGGCTGAACCGCTTCTATCAGCTCAGTTCTTTTGTCTTCCGGGAGGTCCGGCCAAGTATCCGGCTTGTGGTTGATGTGGCCGGCGCTTTTGTTTATCCATTGTTCGTTCGTTTCTTTTGACGCAGACGGCGGATTTATAAAAGCAATCAGACGCCCGAGCTCTTTTTCCGGTGTTTTCAGCAGGTCTTCATACCGAAGCCAGTGCTGCTGAGCCTCCGGCAGACCTCCGATCACACGGCCTGCGTGCAGCAGTGATCTCGAAATCCAGGACCCAAGCTCCCTGTATGGCATGTCCATTTGGTGCAGTTGTTCAAGCTCAAAATAATCGGGGTGCAGCCACCGGTAGGAACCAAGCTTTTCGGCCTCTGTCGACGGATCCGAGGGGTCAGCCCCTGTTTCTTCCATCGCCTTCAAAATAGCTTTTCCCATCTTCATCGTCTGGAAACGGTTAAAAGCCACCGCAATTTCCCGCGGATCCCGGTATAAAAAAACATATTTCGCATTCGGGAACATGTCTATTAAGTGTTCGACTGCGTCTGTAGAAAATCCGGAACGCTCCACACATGTGTCCCCATCAAATCGCTGCTGCAACCACGCAAACAGCCGGCCGTATTGCTCCGAAAGCGGAGCTTCCGGAAACGCCGGCACGATTTCTTCAAGCTCCTGATACAGCTTATCCGGTTCATCGGTTAAGTGAGGAAGGGTGATGGATGCTATAGCAGGCAAGCCCGTTTTCTCGTTAAATAACGTATGTTCTGTTCTCTCATAAAGCACTTCTTTATTGTATAGCCCTTTCTTTTCGTACGGAGCCAGCCGCACCGGCTCTTTTTGAGAAAGCAGTGCCCAGAATTCACTGCCTGTCCGCGTTTGTTTATCGAATTCCCTCCATTCTTCACCGCTGATCCCAAAATTATAATGAACAGAAAGAATCGTTTCAGACAGGCTTACAAGTTTAGGATGAAGATGAATGCAGTTGGACACAGCCGTTGATCCGCTTCTCCCGGTAGAAATAATAAATACTGGCTCCGTCATCGAAGACACTCCTTTTTATCGTGATACGTTCACTTTTCTCTACCCTCTTTTACCGAAATTATGACGGCCGGTTTTTCCTTTGGATGATTTTGGTACAATAGCAGGAAATGGAAATAGGAGGCTGTCATATGCTTTTTCATTATCATCACTGGACCCCTTATTTAGAACAAACCGAAGCGTTTTATGCCCGGCTGGGGTTTCGCGTCTCTCAGCGTATTGGAAAATATAAAGGCAGCTATCATTCCTTTGACCCTCCACTGGATTGGGATGATTTCCGCAATAGACCAATCACATTCCGTATTATTGAAATGCGCAGAGGCTCCGTTAATATTACATTCGGCCAGGGAAAGCGGATCATGTTTGACCATATCGGCTACCTTACAAATGAACATCGGCTCGGGATTATTTGCCAGCAGGCTGAGACGGCCGGACTGCATATCCAGCGAGGAGAAAAAAGAACGTTTATTTCCACCAGTCATTCATTCCGGGTAGAGCTTCAGACACATCAGGAGGCGGTTGACGAGATTGACAGTTCCTTCCGGCTCCAGAGCATCAACATTGAAACTACTGCGGAAGGCCTTGACCATGAAATAAACCAGCTGCTTCATCCTTATTCTTCCGGCATACAATCTCTTATCACTGGCCGTCATGCTCTTCATTCAGCCCGGATATCACATCCTGCTTTTGAAGATACTGTCGATCCAAATGGAGTAAAGCTTAATTCTGCAGGGGCCAACCAGCACTCCCAGGTTTGATCAGAGTCAGAAAAGGAAATAGCCTGCTTAAATACATCCTAAAGGAGCTTTTTTTATGTCCAGGGAACAGCAAAAACAAGATGCAGCAGCAAAGGCTGTCGAGTATATTCCAGATAATTCTATTGTCGGACTGGGCTCCGGCTCCACGATGTACTGGGTCATGCAGAAGCTTGGAGAACTTGTTCAGCAGGGGATGCACGTCCAGGGCATCCCCTCCTCCCCTGCTACCGAGCAGTGGGCAAACGAATTTCACGTGCCGCTCGTATACTTTTCCGCTGAAATGACGAAAGCAGATGTGGCCATTGACGGGGCAGACGAGGTGGCTCCTGACTTTCATATGATCAAGGGAGGCGGCGGCTCCCTATTCAGAGAAAAAATTATTGCCGACGCAGCAGATAAGCTGATTATTGCTGTGGATCAAAGCAAAATTGTTCAACAGCTCGGATCCTTTCCACTGCCGGTCGAAATCACGCCCTTTGGGTGGCAGAAAACAGCACGAGATATTCAATTGCTGGGCTGTGACCCCGTCCTTCGCCGCGATAGCGGCCATCCATTCGAAACAGATAACGGCAACTACGTGCTCGATTGTGATTTCCAGCTGATCGAGCGGCCGGATGAGCTGCATCACCAGCTGATTCAGCTCGTCGGCGTCGTGGAAACAGGTTTATTTGCCGACATGGCAGATGTCGTCATTGCAGGTACAGACAGCGGAGCTGAAACATTCGAAAAAAATAAACGGTGAAATAAACCCTGGTAATTCCATTAAAAAACCCGGAGGCAGAAAGCCCTCCGGGTTTTTCCTAATTTCGCAGCAGCTGAGCGTTTATAGCCACTACTACCGTGCTGATACTCATCAGCAGCGCTCCGACAGCCGGACTCAGCAGAATTCCGACAGGCGCCAGCACACCGGCTGCAAGTGGTATAGCAGCGATGTTATAGCCGGCAGCCCACCAGAGGTTCTGAACCATTTTCCGGTACGTTTTCCGGGACAGATCAATAATGGAAAGCACATCGAGCGGATTGCTCTGCACGAGTACAATATCGGCGGTTTCCATAGCAACATCTGTACCGCTGCCAATCGCAATACCAACATCCGCTGTCGCAAGTGCCGGCGCATCATTGATGCCGTCGCCCGTCATCGCAACCTTCCGCCCGGACTGCTGGACTTTCTTCACCTGCTCTGCTTTATGGTCCGGCAGCACCTCTGCATACACTTCTTCAATGCCAAGCTGGGCAGCTACCCAATCCGCCACGCGCTGATTGTCTCCCGTGAGCATGATTGGTTTAATTCCTTGCTCGTTTAAGCGTTCCACAGCTTCTTTGGCGGATTCTCTCACCATATCAGCAAGTGCCACCATTCCAATCAAATCTCCATCAACAAGGACAAATACTACCGTTTTTCCTTCTTCTGCCTTTTCCTCAAAGGTTTTCTCATCATACGTCAGCTGCTGGTCTTTCATGTAGCCGGGGCTGACAATTTTCACCGCTGACCCGTTCACAGTTCCTTCAAGCCCCTGGCCGGTCATTGTTTGAAAGTCTTTCACCTCATGCAGCTTGATATTGCGCGCTTTAGCTTCATTAACGATGCCTTCTGCGAGCGGATGCTCCGATTCCTGTTCGACCGAGCCGGCAAATTCGAGTACCTGCTCTTCAGCATAACTGCCGCTTGGGACAACGTTGGTTACGCCGAAGCTTCCCTGGGTCAGGGTCCCCGTTTTATCAAAAATGACTGCATCAAGCTTCCGGGAGCTTTCAAACGGCGGCCGGTTTCGGATTAACAGTCCCTGTTTTGCGGATAATGCCGTAGAGACAGAAACAACGAGAGGAGCTGCGAGTCCGAGAGCGTGCGGACAGCTGATGACCATTACAGTAACGGCCCGTTCTACTGCACTGTCTGTCGAACCACTTACCAGCCACCAGATAATAAACGTCACGATGCCCGACCCAAGCGCAGCATAAAATAGCCATTTAGCCGCCCGGTTTGCCAGGTCCTGAGCCCGCGACTTGGATTCCTGGGCTTCCTGGACAAGCGTAACCACCTGCGAAAGATACGTCTGATCGCCGGTTTTTGTTACTTCAATTGTTAAGCTTCCGTCCTGGTTGACTGCTCCTCCAATCGCCTCGTCCTGCTCGTTCTTTTCCACCGGAAGCGATTCCCCGGTCAGCATGGATTCATCCACCGAGGACCGCCCTTTTATAATCGTTCCGTCCACCGGCACTTTTTCCCCCGGCTTAATGAGGAGGTGGTCTCCCTGCTGAAGATCGTCCACGCTGACTTC
Source organism: Marinococcus sp. LNSP9103-4 (assembly GCF_056034345.1). Lineage (NCBI taxonomy): Bacteria > Bacillati > Bacillota > Bacilli > Caryophanales > Bacillaceae > Marinococcus > Marinococcus sp. LNSP9103-4. The sequence continues at coordinate 122,813 of NZ_JBQLIA010000007.1, forward strand.
TTCTGTCTCCCCGTCTGCTTTCACCCGGCGGGCCTCATGAGGCATGAGCTTAATCAGCTCCTGCAGGGCGTTTGATGCTCCCATAATCGAGCGCATTTCGATCCAGTGCCCGAGGAGCATAATATCAATTAACGTAGCGAGCTCCCAGAAAAACTGGGTGCCTTCCCAGCCAAACACCACCATAGTGCTGTATCCGTAAGCTACAACGACCGCAAGCCCGATCAGTGTCATCATTCCCGGACTTTTTTGCTTCAGTTCGTCTACTGCTCCGGTTAAAAACGGCCAGCCGCCGTAAAAGAATACGATCGTTGCGAGTCCGAACAGCACCCACTGATCATAAGGAAAAGCCCAGTCGAGACCAAGGAATCCCTGGATCATCGGGGTCAGAAGCAAAATAGGAACAGTTAAAATAATGGATACAAAAAATCTTCTTTTAAAATCAGCAATCATAGCGCTGTGATGTTCATGATGATCATGTCCGCCGCCATGACCTTCATGTTCTTGATGCTCCTGTTCGTGATCTGCGTGTTCATGTGCCATTAGCCCGCCTCCTTTAATATGATTCCTGTAAATACCCTACCCCTGTATAAAAAATGATAAACAAAAGACTCTCCGCATAAAAAAACAAAGATGAGGGAAAAGCCTCTACAAACAATGGATTGGAGGCGAAAGTTTTTATGCAGACAGAATATAAGGGTATTACTATCGAATCTATAAAAGGCGATATTACAAAGCAGGACGGTCTCGAAGCTGTAGTCAATGCCGCCAATGCCCAGCTTTTAATCGGCGGAGGGGTTGCCGGCGCTATTCACCGGGCGGCAGGTCCGGAGCTCGAGGAAGCCTGCAAACCGCTGGCTCCTATTTCCCCCGGGGAAGCAGTGATTACGGAGGGATTTCAAATGCCAAACGATTACATTATTCACTGTCTTGGACCCGTATACGGCGTCGACAAGCCTTCTGACGAACTTCTTCGTGCCTGCTACCTTAATGCCCTGCAGCTGGCCGAAGACAAAGGCATAACAAGCATTGGGTTTCCTGCTCTTTCCACTGGGGCTTTTGGCTACCCTCTCGATCAGGCTCTTGAGGATTTTATGCCTGCCTTTTTGGATCAGCTTTCTCACGCTGCTTCTGTTCGGCATATCCGCTTTGTGCTGTTTAGTGATAAAGATGCTGCTTCTTACGAAAAATATATTCAGGAAGCTGTTTCCTCTTAACCTCACCAGGGCCCGGGGATTGCAGCAGTGGCTGCCTCCTCTGCCGGGCTTATGATTCAAGACTATTTAACTGCGCAGGCAGAGGTCCAACTTTCGATTTGAATTTGCTGCTGTTGGTTACGTTTTATTTCCTCAAGGGAATGTAGAAATATACCTTCAACTGAAAGGAGATCATCTATGAAAAAATTCTTTTCCATCGTCGGTCTCGCAGCTTTATTTGTAACAGGATCGGCTGTCCCGGCGCAGGCTTCTGAAGCCCCAACGACTGTTCAGCAGGAACAGAAGCAGGAATTCACCCCCTATGAAGCACTCCAGACAGTAAGAGATCAGGAAGACACAGATGCGGAATTGAAAATTGATCAATACCCTTCGATCAGTGAAAGCGGCAAGGCTTATTACCAGGTGCAGGCACTGGATCTTTCCCTTATTGAGCAGGACGACGATGGCCTGCTCCAAACGTACCGTGTATACGAAGACGGACGCGTTCTAGCCATATAAACATCAACCCCGTGCAGGCTCTCCTGCACGGGGTTTCTCTATTTAATGGTTGGAGGCTTTTTCATTAAAAGCGGGCGGTAAAAGTAATCCCGGTCCTTCCATCCGAGTTCTGCATGCAGTAAAGCAAACGTCGTATGGAAAAACCTCTGTATGGCCTTTTCGTCAAAGCCGTTTGTAAGAGGCAGAAAGTATTCACTTGCGTTTTGATCATAATAGGCGTCTTCAGGCTCAAGCGCTGGACTGTTTAAATCCTTTTGCTGAAAAGGGTATGGCAGCACGAAAAAAGCAGGCACAGCTGTATCTTCATCGCCGGGCCAAAATCCAAATTCAATAAACTGTTCGTCAAAAGCAGCCTTTTCAATTGTCTTATCTTCCGGAAAAGGCTCCGGAATATTTTCCACGATGATCGTCGAGACGTCGAAGGTGCCCCAGAATAAACCCGGTTTGATTTTACGGCACCGCAGCGGCCCGATAAAAGCCAGCTCCTCCTGATACGCTGCCTGCATCATTTTGAATCCCTTCATGGCTGCCTCTGCATCATACCGTTTATGCGTCTGATCTTCTGAAAAAAGTACTGTTACCGGCATTTCCTGTGGTTTGGGATGGATGTTCACGTGCACCCCTGCCTGGTGAAGATACCTGAAAATCCACTCGTAATACGCTTGAATGGGCGTGCCATCCTCAAGGCCTTTAGTTTCCACAGCATCTTCGACTGCCAACACAAGCCGGCTGTTCCGAATGTCGATTTCGAGCTCAAATGCCTTGTGCTCCTTAAGCAGCATGCCTGTAGAGAATCCGTTACGGGTAACTTCAAGCATCACATGCTCCCACTGCGGCTCCTGCGGCGCTGTTTCAAGCCGTATTTTTCCGAGAATCTGAGAGAGAAGCTGAAGGGTCAGTTTTGTTTCCTTCCATTCCTGGAATGGCATGATTTCCATTAAATTCTGCTCCTTTCTTCCGGATGAAGCTGCTGTTGTTTACTGATGCTCTACTGCTACACTGCGTTTTCATCCATATACATTACCTCCCAGAGATGCCCATCGATGTCCTGGAAGCTCCATCCGTACATAAAGCCTCCGTCCATCGGTTCGTTGGATGGACGGCCCCCTGCGTCCAGCGCCTTCTGCACAATCTCATTGACTTCTTCCTTGCTGTCTGCAGAAATGGCCAGAATGGCTTCCGCCTCCCTGCTCGTATCCACTACATTTTTGTTGGTAAAGGTTTGAAAGAATGCTTCCTGGAGCAGCATGACATACATACCGCTTCCCAGTATCATGCACGCAGCATTTTCATCCGTGAAGCGCTGATCAAATGAAAAGCCGATAGTCTGGAAAAACTCCATCGAGACCTCAAGATTTTTAACCGGAATATTTACAAATATTTGCTTTGTCTGCAGACTCATTGCCTCTGCACCTCCCTCTTTGTCATTTTCCTTCTTCGTAAGCAACCACATGCCACAGCACACCAAACTGATCCTTCAACTGCCCGTAAGCCGGACTGAAAAACGTTTCTGCCATAGGCATGATTACTTCCCCGCCGGCTTCAAGAGCGTGAAAGGTTGCTGCTGCCGAGGAAGCGTTACTCATGCTAAGTGCGATCGACACCAGGCTCCCCGGAGCTTCCAGAGCAGGGCTTTCTGGAAAGGTATCCGAGAGCATCAGCTCCATATCACCGATTTTTAAATAAGCATGCATAATGAGTTCTTCGGCTCCGGGTGGTATTTCCATGCCTTCGACCTCTGCATAAGTCTGGATTTCGATAACTTTTGTCCCCAGGGCTTTTTCATAAAAAACAGTCGCCTCCCGAGCTTTTCCGTTAAAAGTGAGGTACGGAGTCATCCTGGTAATCATCGTACACATCCTCCTCTATTTAATGATTACCTTCACTATAGCAAGGTCGCTTCCACCCTATTTCTTCCCGATTGCGGTTTTAGCCTGGCGCTTTAGAAAATTATTCATCAATAGCGACAATGATATGAGAATGGGAGGATCATCGAGGCGCGGCGGGTATAAATAAACGTCTCTATTTTCTTCTGCAAGTGCTCCGTCTACATGACACGGCTCTTTTGAGCGTGTGCGAAGTGTGTGATGAGGGATGAGAATATCGGCAGTCTTCATTTTCCAGGCGACCGAGGTAGCCATCATGTAATATATTCCCGGCTTCACCCCACGGATACAGTATTCTTCCGACGCATCGCACAGCGTGCCGTACAATGGCAGGCCCTCCGGCATCGGCCGGGGAAAGAGTCCGATTAACACAAACCCTTCAAAAGGCGTTTCACTGTAAATACGGCCTCTGACACACGTTTTCGCCGAAGGAAAAACCGGCTCGGCCCAATGGCGGGACTTTCTTAACGAGTACAAAGATTCCTCTGTGGAAGCAGCTGATGCACGAAAAACTCCCGGCGTCATTCCTACCCTCGACGCAAAGCTTGTGGTGAACGTTCCTACGCTCTGCTGGCCGATTTCCATACCAATGTCACGTACAGGAAGAGCTGTTTCAAGCAGCAGCTCCTTTGCCCTCTGAAGCCGCAGAGCAGATAGGTAATACAGCGGCGGCACCCCGACACTATTTTTAAACAGTCGCGAAAAATGGTACGGACTATAGGCAGCCTGCGCGGCCAGCCCGGCAAGATCCATTGGTTCTTGAAGATGTTCATGCATGTACGTAATGGCGTCATGAACAGCCGGCAAATATGAGTGTTCCATCACCCTGCCTCCCGCCCTTGATCCGTTATTAAATACATTTTGGCTTAACCGACAGTTTCCTAATATTAATTATAACAGAAAGCGCTTTCATTTTGATTGAGAAAGTAGAAAAACCTTCATAGAAATGCCCCCTACTCAAGGCGGGGACATTTCTGTATTTTATGCCGGATGCACTGCAGCTTTTACATGCTTTTTCAGTGTGGTAATGAGCAGCTGGAGATCTTTGTCTTCGATGTTCAGTGGCGGGGAAAGAGTTAAAACATTATTATGGTGTTTGGCAATATCGGACGTTTTACCGACAATGACCCCGTCATTCTTGCAGGCTGCAAGAACCTGCTTCACGAGCTTTTCCGGTGCTGCCTTTTTAGTCGTTTTATCTTCGACAAATTCAATACCAGCCAGAAGCCCACGTCCCCGTACCTGACCTATACAGGGAAGCTCTTCCAGCTCCTTTAACGACTCCAGAAGCTCCCTGCCTTTTTTCTCCGATCGTTCCACCAGCTTTTCCCGCTCCATGATTTCCAGGTTTTTCACAGCGGCTGCGCAGGCAGCTGGATGGCCTCCGAAGGTATTCACGTGGCGAAAATGGTCATAGGCTTCACTTCCTGTAAACGCCTGGTACATATCCTTTCGCACTGCGGTTACAGATAATGGCATATATCCGCTCGTTATTCCCTTCGCCATCGTTACAATATCCGGCTTCACATCTGCGTGCATAAACCCAAAGCGCTTCCCGGTCCGTCCAAACCCGCAAATAACTTCATCGCTGATCAAAAGAACGCCGTAGCGGTCACAGATGTCCCGCACTCGTCTCATATAGGAGGCCTCGGGAATCAGCACTCCGCCGCCGGTGATGATAGGCTCCATAATAACCGCTGCTACAGATTCTTCCGCTTCCCATAAAATGGCCTGTTCAATTTCATCAGCACAAGCTAGGCTGTACTCTTCATCACTCTGGCCTTCAGGCTTGCGGTACGGGTCCGGCGGCGTTACATGCACAAAGCCCGGCGGAAGCGGATCGTACCGGTATTTCCGCTGCGTCTGTCCCCCTGCTGCCATGGTGGCAAGTGTACTCCCATGGTAGGTACGGTAGCGTGAAATAGTCTTATAGCGGCTGCCTTCGCCGATCTGTTGAAAATATTGACGCACCAGCTTCAATGCTGTTTCGTTTGCTTCCGAGCCACTATTGGAAAAAAAGTACATATAGCCGTCGCCGAGCCATTCATCAAGCTTTGCAGTCAGCTGCACGGCCGGATTATGACTCTGCGTTAAAGGATAGAATGGAAGCTTCAGCATCTGTTCATAGGCCGCCTCGGCAATTTCTTGCCGCCCGTAGCCGACGTTGACACACCAGAGACCGGACATTCCGTCAAGGTAATGCTTTCCGTCCACGTCTGTTACCCATGAGCCTTCCGCTTTCTCTACAACCATCCCTCCCCCCGGGCTGTAAGGCCTCATAGCATGCCAAATACTTTCCTCATCCCTTTTCTTCATCTCTTCTGGTTCCCAAGTCATCACAGTCACCCTTTCCCTTGAAATGTCAGCGCATACAAAATGCTGTCTACCGTGATCTTCTCACGTCCAACGTGAAAAGAAAAGACTAAGCGGAAGGGAGTTTATAGTCAGAGTACGTGATTTTTATATTTTAAAAGCTACAGGAAACACATTGATAACATTTCCATATTTAGGTATTATCATTTTTATACTTCAATATTATTGGAAAAGAGAGATCTGCGTTGACTAAATTCCAGGCACTGCACACAAACATTAAAATACGTCTTATTACTGATTTTTCTATGGAATTTGTATTGATGGCCATTCTTCCGTTTATGGCGGTATATTTCAGCAGTCATCTCGGAGCCGGCACCGCCGGTCTTTTGCTCGCATTCACTATGGCCGCAGGCATCGGAATTGGTTTATGGACCGGACATTTATCGGATCTCATCGGCCGAAAGCGAATTATAGTTACCGCTCAGGGGCTGCAGGTATTGAGCCTTGGTGTAATGGCCCTGGCAAGCTCTCCCATATTAGAATCTGTATGGCTTACATTTGCAGCTTTTCTTATCGCTAACGCTTGTTTTAACGCTGCTGACCCGCCATCCGAAGCAATGATTATTGATTACAGCTCTGAAGCAGAGCGCCCTTACGTTTACCAGCTTGCCTACTGGCTTGGCAATGTAGCATACGCCTTTGGTGCAGTTATTGGGGGACTGTTTTTCGAAAGCGGGCGCTTTTATTTATTTGTTGCTTTATTTCTCGTGAGCATATGTATCTGGTACGTCGTCGCATTTAAATTAAAGGAAAAACAACAGACCGTTCCGTTTTCCAGGAACCTCTCCCGGCAGATTCAGGTACCGCTCACTATATGGAAGCGGTATGCAGCCGTATTGAAGGACCGTCGATTTCTTTTCTTTTTAGTAGGGACTGTATGTATTGCCAGCCTGGAATTTCAGCTGGATAAATACGTGGCCGTGCGTCTGGATGAACAATTTCATATGATGCTGGGCGGGTTTGAACTCACGGGCGTACGAATGTTCAGCCTTATTATGTTTATTAACACCCTCGGCGTTGTATTCTTTACTATGCCGGTTTCGGCCCGGGTTTCCTCCCTCGATTATAAAAAAGTTCTGGCCGCCGGGCTCGGTATTTACACCCTCGCCTTCGGTTTTTTCGGATTCAGCACTTCATTTTTAGTCCTCATCCTAGCTGCTGCAGCCTTTACTCTGGGAGAGATCATTTATATTCCGGTCCGCCAGACTATCCTCGCTGGCATCGTTCACGATGATTCCCGCGGTTCTTATATGGCCATGGAGTCAATGATGTATAATACCGCTCTTCTCCTCAGCAGTTTTATGCTTACCGCAAGTGCCGTCATTCCTGCTGCAGGAATGTCGACACTGTTCGTTCTCCTGGGAGTTGTTGGTCTTATCAGCTACCGGCTCTGCCTTCCATTTAAAAAAAGCGGGAAAGCTTATGTGTCTTGATCCGCGTGTCTTCGAATCATTATCCGCTCATTTTTTTGGCCGGTGCAGATGGACTGTCAGCGCAGGGATATCTACACGGAGCAGTGTCCACCGGAACAGTTTTACCTTTAGCTCTCCGGCCACACTCACTGCTTCCACCGGATTCCCATTTTCAATTTTTCGTTTTACCTCCACCGGGCGCCCCCTCTCGACTGGAAATGTTCTTCTTGGCACCGGACGGCTTTCTCCAAACAAATGTCGTGGTTCTGATAATCTGTATGTTTTAGCGGGTGAACGCTTTTCATTGTTTCTCATTTCGCTTCGTCCTTTCTAAACATTTTCGTTTCTTTTCCTTTCCCTTTTTCCCTGCAAACCTTTTCTGCTTTTCTTCCCTTGAAGTCAATTTTTTTATTGGTCAGAGATGTTTAGACTTTCGCAAAAACGTTAATACATTCTTTACCGTTTTTTCACAGATGCCATCCGAGCATATTTCTTGAATTTCTCTTCCCTATTTCCTACTATGTAGGTGTAAATCAATTGGTCAGAGAAAATCAAACTTATCTCTTGCATTATACGGGAAGCGGGTATATAATACTGTTACAAGGTCAAAGATAGTCAAAGTCAATGAAATAATTCTGACCTTCCGAAGATGAAAATGAACGATGCACACGTCAATAATACTACTTTAAAATAAGGAGGTTCGGTTCAGTATGATGAGATGTGAACATTGCGAACAGCGTCCAGCACGCATTGAACTGAACATGAATGTTAATGGAAGTCATCAAAAAATGCACCTCTGTGAACGGTGCTATAGAGAAATTCGTCAAAATATGAATCAGCCATCCGGCCAGGGCGGCTTCGGTGGCTCCCAGTCCCCATTTGACCAATTCTTCAACAACATGATGAGCGGCGGAGCAGAACAAGGCTCCAGTCAGGGTCAGGAACAGGCTCAATCCGGCGGCGGCCAGGGCGGAGGTCTTCTTGACGACTTAGGTAAAAACCTGTCTGATGTTGCACGCGCCGGCCTCATTGATCCAGTCATCGGCCGCGATAAAGAAGTTGAGCGGGTCATTGAAACATTGAACCGCCGCAATAAAAACAATCCGGTTCTTATCGGTGAACCTGGTGTCGGTAAAACAGCCATCGCCGAAGGCCTCGCCCTCCGCATTTCTGAAGGCGACGTGCCAAACAAGCTGAAAAATAAAAGCATCTACCTGCTCGACGTTACTTCCCTTGTAGCAAATACCGGGGTGCGCGGCCAGTTTGAAGAACGCATGAAACAGCTGCTGAAAGAGCTGCAGGAACGCCAGGACGTCATCGTCTTTATTGATGAGGTTCACCAAATCGTTGGCGCAGGTTCGGCAGAAGGTTCTTCGGACGCCGGCAATATTATGAAACCGGCGCTCGCCCGGGGAGAAATTCAGCTGATTGGTGCAACAACACTCGCAGAGTACCGCAAAATTGAAAAAGATGCAGCGCTTGAACGCCGCTTTCAGCCGGTCATGGTTAACGAACCAAACCTCGAAGACAGCGTAGCGATCTTAAAAGGCCTGCAGGCAAACTATGAAAAATTCCATCATGTGGCTTTTACCGATGAAGCACTTGAAGCCTGCGTTAATTTATCCAACCGCTATGTACAGGACCGGTTCCTGCCGGACAAAGCTATCGATTTAATGGATGAAGCAGGCTCCAAAATAAACCTCGCTCACAGCGATGATGACAGCGAATCCCTGCAAAGCCGCCTCGAGCAGATTGCTGCGGAAAAAGAACGCGCCACTCAGCAGGAGGATTACGAACGTGCAGCTAAGCTTCGCGACGAAGAGGCTAAGCTGCAGGAGCAGGTTAAGGAAGCCGAACAAAACGGCAATATCCAAAAAGAAACACCAACCGTTGATGTAGAAACGATCCAGATGATTGTAGAAAATAAAACTGGTATCCCGGTTCGCCGCCTCCAGCGTGATGAACAAAAGAAAATGCGCGACCTGCCTGAACGTCTGAATGCAAATGTTATCGGGCAGGAAGAAGCAGTAAGCAAAGTTGCCCGCTCGATTCGCAGAAATCGTGCCGGCCTTCGCCGCGGCAGCCGCCCAATTGGTTCCTTCCTATTTGTCGGACCAACCGGTGTCGGGAAAACCGAGCTGTCCAAGACACTCGCTTCTGAAATGTTTGGCGACCCTGAAGCAATGATCCGCCTCGACATGAGTGAGTATATGGAAAAACATTCTGTGTCCAAGCTTATCGGTTCACCACCGGGATATGTCGGACACGATGAAGCCGGCCAGCTGACAGAAAAAGTGCGCCGGAAGCCTTACAGCATCATTCTTCTGGACGAAATTGAAAAAGCGCATCCTGATGTGCAGCATATGTTCCTGCAGATCATGGAAGATGGCCGACTGACCGACAGTCAGGGACGCACGGTCAGCTTTAAGGATACAGTCATTATCATGACTTCAAACGCCGGCTCGCAAATGAAGCGCGTCACGGTAGGCTTTGGAGACAAAGACCAGGTAGAACCAAAAATCATGGAATCCCTCAGCGATTATTTCCGTCCTGAATTCCTGAACCGTTTCGACAGCATTGTAAGCTTCAAAGAACTGGCTCGCGAAGACCTTGTTACCATTGTAGATCTTATGCTCAAAGACATCTTGGAAGCAGCCAGCGAGCAGGGACTGAATGTTACCGTATCTGAGGATGCAAAACGCATGCTTGCCGATCAGGGCTACGACCCTTCATTCGGTGCCCGCCCTCTTCGCAGAGTAATCGAAGAGAAAGTAGAAGACGGCATTGCTGATCTTATGCTTGAAGAGGAAGACGTGCAAAATATTGCTATCACGGTGAATGACAACGATATCCAAGTAGCCAATGCGCAAACGTCTGCCTCCGCCAAAGAATAATTCTCATAAAAGGAAAGCCCTGCGGCAGCTGCTGCAGGGCTTTTTTATACTTAAGAATATCTATGATGGACCGCTTACTTATTTTACGTGCTCTTTTCCTTCGCCGCTTATCACAAAAAAGAAGCATTTTTCTGTAACACCGCTTTTTACAGCCATCGGAACCCGCACTGGAGAATAAAACTTCTTTAATTATTTAATTTTCTTACTCGTTCTACTGAACGTAGCGCTGGCATGTATTATAAGCTCTCTCCCCCCGAAATGCTAAATGTTCCACGTGGAACATTTTATGTTTGTGAAGCTATTTCCCATCTTTCTTTTACTTTTGTACAAAAAGAGCGTACAATGTAATTGATAACGATTATCACTAAAGGAGCTGGACACCTTGTCTGACTTTCACATACATGATGTTACTATTATCGGCGGCGGTCCTGCTGGTCTATACACTGCTTTTTACTGCGGGATGCGTGCGCTCGATACCCATATAATCGAAGCGCAGCCTGATCTGGGCGGAAAAATTCACGCCTACCCTGAAAAAATCGTCTGGGATGTCGGCGGCCTGCCTCCTTCCTCCGGAAAACAGCTGATGGATCAGCTGGTGGCCCAGGCAGAAACGTTTCACCCGGCAATTACTACAAATGAAAAAATTATTCATGTGGAAAAGGAAGAGACCGGGCTTTTCCGTCTGGAGGCAGAAACAGGAGGCATCTATTATTCCCGTGCGGTTATCATTGCTGTCGGCCACGGCATTCTTCATGCCCAAAAGCTCGACATCGAAGGCGCAGAAAAATTTGAGCTTTCGAATCTGCACTATACCGTTCAGCAGCTTGAGCGATTCCGTGACCAGAAGGTCGTTATTTCCGGAGGAGGCAACTCTGCTGTGGATTGGGCGAACGCTCTCTGCCCGATCGCAAGCGAAGTCACAGTCGTGCACCGGCGCGATGAATTCGGCGGTCATGAACGGCACGTTCAGGAAATGAAGGATTCCGAAGTAAATGTACAGACGCCGTTTGCTCTTTCGGAACTTCACGGCAACGACGAGGGCACTGCTATCGAACGGGTGCTCTGCACAAACCTTGAGACCAACGAAAGTATGGAAAAAGAAGTGGATGCTGTCATCGTGAATCACGGTTTCCAGATGGAGTTCGAGCTTCTTGAAAACCTGCGGCTGCAGACAGAAGAAAATAAAATCCTCGTAAATGAGCAGATGAGGACAAATATCGAAGGTTTATTTGCTGCCGGGGATATTACCAGCCACCAGGGAAAAGTCCATTTGATTGCCGGCGCATTTGTGGAAGGTGCTTCAGCTGCGAACAGCGTAAAACAGTTTCTTGAACCCGGTGCCGGCGCAAAAGCCATGGTATCTTCCCACAACGAGCGGTTTGCGGAAAAAAATCAGGAAATTCAAAAGAATATTCTTTCCAGGCAGCTTTAAGCAGCCATATGAATGCTTTACCGAAACACTGACAGTCATCAATTAATCAAAGAGGTGAAAGCGTTGCGACTACCCAGCTCCACAGAACGTCTTTCATTTCGTTCCATGCAGCATAATGATCACCGGCTGCTGAAAAACATTTTCCAGGATAAAGACGTTATGCGCTATTACTCCGCGTTAAAGTCCGAAAAAGAAATCGATGAATGGATCCATTGGAATAAAAATCACTATCTATCGTACGGGGTCGGAATGTGGATCGTGGAAGACCGGCAAAACCAACGTTTTATCGGCCAGTGCGGACTTGTCCCCGAAAAAATAGAGGGCAGCGTTTCTATTGAACTTGGATACCTGTTCACACCGGAGAACTGGGGATACGGATATGCATCTGAAGCCGCTGCTACGGTCCGGAATTTCGCATTTTATTCACTCGATATTTCAATGCTTATATCAATCATCGATCCTGAAAACACGCCTTCTATTAAAGTAGCTGAAAATATTGGGATGACTTATCAGCGTCCTGTAAAACGGTGGAACCGTTCCGTCAGCTTATATGCTGCAGCCCGCCCCTGATTCAACTGTCACAATTCGTCCATTGTACCGGTTCTTTCCCTGTGCTATGTTAACGATATATTCTTATCGTGATTTTGACATTAGAAAGGAAGGCCGTGCATGAATTCTCTCCAATCGCTTAGATGGGCCGGTATCATTGAAGGAATCTCATTTCTGCTTCTGCTCTTTATTGCTATGCCTTTAAAATATGGGGCAGGCTTTGACATGGCTGTCAGTGTCGTTGGAGCTGCCCATGGCGGATTGTTCGTCCTGTATGTAGCTATTGCTTTATTTGTCTGGATACAGAAGCGCTGGCCATTTCTGCGCATGCTTATTGCCGTTATTGTATCCGTCATCCCATTTGGCCCGTTTGTATTTGAACGAAGCCTGCGGCGTGAAGAAAATGAAGAACTTGAGCCCGGCGCCGTTTTTTAAACCGAACCCTTCGTTCGGTTTTTTTCATGGGCCGCAGGCGACTTATAGTAATTTCTTTCAAAACATGATATAAAGAATTGATGCTGTGAAAAATTTGCAGTTTTTACATAAACCAATTTTGATGAACGAGGAGTCTCGATGTACATGATTGAATGGAAAAATATTTTACGCGGCATGGCCATGGGAGCTAGTGACGTTATACCGGGCGTAAGCGGCGGCACTCTGGCGTTAATCCTTGGTATTTACTACCGGCTGTTGTCTGCCATCAGCCTGCTTTTTTCACGCCAGTGGAAGCAGCAGCTCGGCTTTTTAATTCCTCTCGGTGTAGGGATGGGGACAGCTATTCTGTCACTTGCTCATCTGCTTGAATGGCTGCTTGCCGAACACCCGCAGCCGACTTTTTTCTTCTTTTTTGGATTAATTCTCGGAACGATTCCTTTTATTTTATACAAGGTGAATTACAAAACGAATTTTAAAAAGCATCATTACGTCATTTTGCTGATCGCAGCCGTAATTGTCCTTCTTTCAGGTCTTTTCCAGGGGGATGAGGAGACAGCTGTCATTGCCACCGGCAGCGCAGGAAGCTTTGCCACCTTATTTTTCTCAGGATGGCTTGCGAGCACAGCGATGATTCTCCCCGGCATCAGCGGTTCGTTTGTGCTCGTAATCATCGGGGTTTATCAGACGGTGATCAACGCCTTAACAGAACTGAACCTGCCTGTGCTTTTCACCTTCGGCGTCGGCGTGCTCGTAGGGATCGCCATTATGAGTAAGCTCCTTCGTTACCTGCTGCGTGCTCATACTGTCGGAACGTATGCGGTGATTACCGGCCTGCTCCTTGGGTCGCTTTACGTTATATTTCCCGGCTTAAATGACGGTGTGATTGCTTTTATCGTCAGCCTGGTAATGTTTGCCGTCGGCCTTGGCCTGGCGCTTTTCCTTGGCCGGATCGATCGTACCAGAGCAGTGTAATTCCCATGAAAAAGAGAAAAGCCGGCTGCGGATTTTTAACC